>JAZSFD010000092.1:0-10002 GCA_045532035.1 Eubacteriales bacterium
TCACATTACTTCCTTGACTTCACGACAGATAAACAAATATGGCTTAAAATATTGGGATATTGAAGAATATTCCGATGATGAAATCAGCTACAATTACTTCTACGCTCCCATAGATGCTTGCGCTATGTAATTAAGCAAAAAATAAATATATATTATTACTTTGAACCGGTAGCAACCATAGTGTTGCTATCGGTATCTTTGTTTTTTGGAGGTTAAATTAAAATGAAACAGAAAAAGATAAGGGTATTGATGATAGCTCCGGGTAAAGAACCTGATATCGTTACTCTTGATAACAACTTGGATGCATTACAGAAAGCGGTATCCATTGATGCGCCTTCACAGGGATTGATAGAGATAATCACCCTTGACAATAAGAACTGCATTCTCTGCAATGAGGAAGGAAAGCTTATAGGGCTCGAAGCTAACAGACGGTTAGGCTACGATATTCTTTGTGGAGTTTTTTACATCTGCGGTCAAAGCAAAGATGGAGAACTGCGCTCATTGTCAGAAGAAAGGATCAGATTTTGGTCACACGTCTTTGCGGAGCCCGAATACTTTGAAGATGATGAGGTGGAAAAAGCTTTGTCAGCGGGATTTACCATACTTTGAGGTGATAGCTATGGAAGATATAAGGGCAATACTTGTTGAAAGGGATTACAAGGGAATCTATGAAAGATTTGCTCTCACTCCCGAGGAATTCAAGGAAGAATATCCCGAAGTCGATATTGACACGATAGAGTCGGACAGTTACACCGAGGCACCGCTTGTGCATATATGGTATCGTTCTTGTGTTGTGGGTAATGAAACGTGGAATCTATTCTTTACAGATATGAGATGGGAGTTGCCCACTATCGATGTTGAATGCGGAAACTTAGCATATGTGAGGAAGGATATGATGAAATCCTTACTCAAATACTTACCAAAAAGGAGGTGATTAATATGGTATACAAATCAGGAAACGTGAGCGACCTGTTAAAGCTCAATTCGGTAGATGACACTACCTACAACGTACTGTACGAGCTCACAAGTGTTTTGACAAACGAATATGGGAAAGATAGAAACATTGACGAAGATGACGGCGGCTATGTGCTGTACGCTACCCCGGGGACAAAAGCTGAAGAAATCAAAGCTTTCTTTGATTACTCGGCACATGAGATAGAATACGTGAACCGATTCTTGAAAGCTCAGCCACCGATATGCACAGCGTTCTATATTTTGAATAATGAATTTGTGGTGACGATAGTTGTGTCGATAGAGGATGCATACAAAGAAATAATAGAAAACTTTGAGGAGGAATACTAAAATGCATGTCATAGAAAAAGATGTAATTAGGTGTGAGGCTGTTTTCGACTCGGGCAAGAATCACCGATTCCTGTTAAAACGTACATGGAATAAAGATGCTCCCGTGGCAATGGTCATAACCATTAACCCCAACACATCCACAAACTTGATTTACGATGCAACAACGCAATACACCATGAACAATATTGCAAGGCTTGGAAATTACGGTGGTGTAGTCATGGTTAATCTCTATTCAAGGCTTACATCAAAGCTTGATTTCAAAAACAATTCACTCGAGGAACTTAACCACCCTGTAAATGATGAATATATTCTCAAAGCGGCATCAGAAGCCGAGGTTATAATAATTGCCTACGGTAAAGGGATCGAGAGCAATAAGCATATTACAGAAAGAGCGGCAGAGGTAATCAAGCTTTTGGAGCCACACAAAAACAAGATGAAGCTGATAAGCGACGGCAAAAGCATGGTAGGGGCACATCCGTTGCATCCATCGGTGAGAAAAGGCTGGGTGCTTGTTGATTTTCAATGCGATAAAGATGATTGAGTTAAAAAAACGTCTCTGCCTCTGCAGGAACGTAGAAAAATCATGGGATAATCCTATGATCCGCAGAAAAAAGTAAAAATAATTTGCTTTTTTTCACATTGTTGAAACACCTTTTTCGTCAAATTCACCAAAAGCATTTCGTCGACCCGATCGAGGACGAAACCGACTTGCCTATTTCAAAAAGCTCGAAATTCCACCCATATACAGCCATAAATGCTAACAAGTGGCAAAAAATTCCGTGGTTTTTGCGAATTTACAAGCAGATAATCCTGTGGTATGATAAAGATGCTGAAGAGATTCTTCAGCGAAAATATCATTATCAGAAGGAGGATTTTTGCGATGTCAACAATCACTTACACAGACATTCAAGGTGGATTCTACGGCAAGGTTGTAAAGAAAACCGACAAAGAAGGCAATGTTTCTGAAACATTTCTTTCGTTTGGTCGTGCAGCCACTTTGAACAAGATTTTCCATTGCATCGAGGATGATGCTTACAAACTCGAGCTGACATACAGCTATGGCAGAGACCCAAGGTCACTTATCATCGACCGTGGAGATCTTGCAGACAAAAGCTGTTGCAAGAAGCTGGCAGACAAAGGAATTTCAGTAAAGAGCAACACTTTCGAAACTTTTGCTGATACCATAGGAATGCAAGAAGAAGCTTACTTTGCGAACAACAATCCAAAGTATTTTTCCTATTGTAACCTTGGTTGGATCATAACCCCTGTTATTGACAGCGGTCAGAAGCCTAAGTTGTGCTACAGAGCAAGCAAGATAATCACAGACTCACACCTTGAAAGTGAGTACACAGGTAATTTCAAGGTTACGCCCATGGGCAGTATTGACACCTGGCTTGATATGGTACGAAAGGAAGTACTTCCATACACACCCTTGTCGATAGTGTTACTTTGTGCTTTGTCATCGGTCACTGCGGCATTGCTTTCGTTTAGATACCCCATAGGAAACGGCATACTTCATTTGTGTGCTGTGTCGAGTGCAGGTAAAACAACAGCGGCATTTCTTGCGTCATCGATCTCAGGGCAACCATTCACAGTCGTTAAAGAAGAATATGACAAGAACGGAAAGTTCAAGCAGTACTCCAGCATTCTTCAGAGCTTTGCCGCAACTGATAATGCACTGATCGGCAAGCTTTCAGGAAATTGCGGTGTTCCAATAGTGCTTGACGAGATAGGCAAGTACAGAGGCACCGACCTTACAGAAACAGTATTTAACCTCTTTGACGGTAACGGCATTTCAAGAATGGATGCGGAATTAAATGTGTCCGAAAAGCCGGGCTTCAGAGGTACTATCATTACGGTCGGTGAAACTTCAATCTTTGACAAATGCTCAAAGCAGCTTGAAGGAATCCGTAATCGCGTATTTAAAATGACCTCGAAGCTTACTGTTTCCCCAGAGCACTCAAACAGAATCAAGAAGTGCTGTATCGAAAACAACGGCAGAGCTGCTCCTCGACTTGCCAATTTCATCATGAAAAACGGCGGTTTCGACTACGTAGCACAAAAATACGAATGCTGGCTTGAAGTATTAACTGAGACTTTGCCTAAAGTACCTTTCGTTAATAAGTTCATCGAGAACTTTGCGGCGATATACTTGGCAACCGCAGAGATATGTCTTGATGCCCTCGACCTTTCTTTTGACTTCACAGCAATAATCAATTATCTTATTGATTATCTAAACGACGATAATAACACAATGAACGTGTCTAAGGGTAGCTACGAGGCTCTCATGGATGAGTTTGCCGTTCACAGCAACAACTTCTATATGCAAGATGACAGCAACCAAATTTCAACTCACGGCGAGATTTGGGGCAGGTACTCAAAGTGTAACAAGTATACAACCTTGGGTAAAAAGATTATTGCTGAATATCTTGTGCGAAAAGAGATTGTAACAAGGCTGGTTAAAAGCAAAAACTATGTTCTTGAACAATGCAAAAAATCTTGGCATGACAATGAGCAGATCAGTCGTGATAAAGACCGTCCCACACGCAGCAGAGTGATAGAGATCGGTAAGCCTAAGGAAGATGTGTACGTTTTCAATGTGTTTGAGAAAAGCGAGGCGCAAGAGAATGTCCCAGCCTAAGCTTCTTACTCCCCATGAAATCGCAGATATACTGAAGGTCTCTTATCCCACAGCACTTGATTTCGTAAAATATAGCGGCATAGATTACATCCGTGTAGGAAATCAGTACCGTGTTGTTGAAGATAAATTCTATGCTTTTCTCAACAGAAGAGGACATACCATCGTGTAATCATCCGAAGCACAATCAAATGACAGACAGTATCATCACAAGGAATAGTGCTTTGTTGATTTTTAAATAAATATTCATAAAGGAGGAACTGATTATGTCAGCAGGACACATCAGAAAAAGAATCGCCAAGGACGGCAAAGTGTCGTATCAGGTGATTTACGAATCAGATAAGGATCCCATAACAGGAAAACGCCAGAGGCAGTACAAAACTGTCAATGGCACAAAGAAAGAAGCAGAAGCAGTACTTGACAGAATGAAGAACGAATTCAACACAAGCGGAATTCTTAAGCCTTCAGCATTAAAGCTCTGCGACTGGATGCATGAGTGGCTCAGTCTTTACCTACCCAACATAGAAGCCACAACAAGGGCAGGCTACACAGAGAGAATTAACAACAGATTGATACCTTACATCGGTAATATTCCCTTGAAGAATTTACAGACTGCAACCATACAGCAGTGGGTATCAACACTGCGCAACACAGAACATCTTTCGCCAAAGTCGGTTAAAAATGTGTTTCTTAACCTGAAATCGGCTCTTGACAAGGCAGTAACCTTGAAAATGCTTCCGTCAAACCCCTGTACAGGCGTAGTGCTTCCCAAGAAGGTCGACTATCAGGCAGAGGTGTACGACGAAAGTGAGATCAAGACACTTCTTGAAACTGCGAAGGGTACTGATATTTACTTGCTCGTGGTACTTGTACTATCAATAGGCTTTCGCAGAGGCGAAATTGCGGCTCTTCAATGGTCAGACATAGACTTCGAGAACTCGGTAATTCACATTACAAAAAGCAAGGTGATTGCCGATGGCAAGAAGATAGTAAAGGCACCCAAGACAAAATCGGGTACAAGAGATATATACATTGGCAGTCATCTGTTGAAGCTCTTGAAATCCGAATATGTTGAATACTGCAAAGACAAGCTCTTGCTCGGAAAAGACTTTATCGACAGCAACTGCGTGATAAGGAAGAAAAACGGAGCAAGCTTCAGTCCCGATTCGTTGACACAGAAATGGATACGCTTTCATAAAGCTAACGGTCTTAAACCTATCCGCTTGCATGACCTTAGACATACCTGTGCTACAGCGATGTTAAGCGAAGGAGTAGGCTACAAGGTAATGCAGACAAGGCTCGGTCATTCTGACATCAGCACTACTATGAACATCTATGCACATACATTACCCGTCATGAACAAGAACGCAGGAGATAAACTTGACTCCATGCTTTTCGACGATAACAAAAACATCGGTTGATCCATGTAACAGCAACAATACTTGACATTTTAAGTGAAACGAAATTTATCTTTTTTAATGACATGACATTATATTATATTAAATACTATGAAAAAGAAAAATTACAATAAAAATTAAGCACCGTTCTACGATGAGTTGAACGGTGCTTTTTTGTTGCCGTCATGAGGACTTCACAGCAAGACAAGAGACAATGTGATACAAGGGGAGCAAAGCATAAATAACTCGGTAAGTAAGAATACCCTCAGTGACAGCAAAATGAACGGTAATTTGCTGTCTTTTTTCATTTGTTCGTGGACATACACAAGGACTGCGGGATTTGCGATGACAATTGAAAAATGGTAAAATATGTAAAAAGGTGGTGAAAAATGAATGGGTGATAATGAATCCGAGCTCTTTAACGATGTCTACCGTGAAATAGGTAACATAATAGGACTTGATGCGGCAATAGCGATCTACCAAATGTACAAAGGGCAACAGATAACATTTCCTGTCCATTTGTTCAATGCCAAACGAATACAAAGAAGCATCATCAGAGAGTATGACGGTACAAATATCCGAGAATTAGCAAAAAAATACGATTACTCGGAAAAAACTGTCAGAAGGATGATAAAAGATAGCTTAGAAGAATAATTTTGACAAAGAAAGGAATTAAAAATGGCAATTCAAGTAAAAAACTGGGTTAATGAAAACAGAAAAGTAGTTTCAGAGCTGGGAATGTTCAAGGTCATTGAACATCAAAAAGATTTAAGCGTAAGTAAAACTTCTGCACAAAATGAATACTATTCAAGCAAGATGAATGTAAAATGCAGACAAGTTGAAATTGCGCTTGACGGCACTAATACTGTAAAGACGCAAGCAGGTGCTATGCAGATTATTGTTGGTAATGTGGAAATGAACACAGGTGTTACTAGTGCAAAAGGCTTTCTCGGTTCGATGGTAAAGGCTGCTGTGACTAATGAAACTGCAGTAAAACCAGAGTATAGTGGTAATGGTCAAGTAATTCTCGAACCAACATACAAGCATATTATACTTCAAAATGTTGCAGATTGGGGGAATGGCGGTCTTGTAATAGAAGACGGAATGTTTCTCGCCAGCGAAGGTGGAGTTCAACATACAGTAATACAAAATACGCAAGATTTAGGTACTGCATTAATAAGTAATGAAGGATTGTATAACCTTTGCTTTACAGGAAACGGTATTGTAGCTCTTGAAAGCTATGTTCCCGTTGAAGAATTGATTGAATACGAATTAAACGATGATGTTCTCAAAGTGGATGGCAACATGGCGATTTGTTGGAGTGGCACTTTGAAATTCACAGTTGAAAAATCTACAAAAGGTCTTTTAGGTTCGCTTGCAAGCGGTGAAGGTCTTGTAAATGTATACAGAGGCACTGGAAAAGTTTGGGTAAGCCCTGTTTCAGGAACAAAAGAAAGCACGCCGCAAATTTCAAACACAGGAAAAAGTGAAGCTCCAACCTCTAATTCCGGAGGAGGATTATTGGGTGCATTACTTGGTTAATAACATATTGAATATAACAAGGAGATAATATTATGCAAATCATAAAAAAGCATATTCAAACTGTAATATGCGTAATTTCGCTCATTTCACTATTTATTTTTCCTTTTGTAAATTGTGACTATGGATATAATGTTGAGAATACTTTCACTGGTTTTACAATGGCAATGAATACATATATAGGTTATTTGCTCATTGTACTTCCATTAGCGTTGATAGTGTCTAACCATTTACCGCAATATGCTCATAAAAAGACATTGCTTTCCATAGCAACTCCGATATTGTGCATCGTGAGTTGGCTTCTAACAGTAGTGTTTGCAAAAACATTCGTGAAAAGTCTTGCAGATTCCACTTTGGCGATTGGGGCCTACATTACTTTGATTTGTTACATCATATTAACTGTGTATGCCATAGCAGTCTACAAAAAAGAGATTAAGGAACTAATAGATTCAATAAAAAAGTAATATCAAAATCATCAACAAGTATCACACTTTTTTCTGTATTCCTCAAACATACTCCCTGCCTCAATTAATAGGCAGGGAGTTTTCGTTTGCATTATTTTTCGTGTTTCTTTTTTGCTTTTTAGGAGTAACAGATGGGGCATCCATCAATTCATCGATGGTAAGCGGAAACAGGTGCCATTGCCTAACGCAAGGTGTCAACGGATGTACAAGCCTTACAGTTTCCTTGCCGTCATGAGGACGTCACAGCAAGGCAAGAGATAAGGAAACATGCCCATATACAAGGGACTAAGGCAAGGAATACCATCGGTCTTTCCCACCGCAAGACATGATGTGGGAGGCACTTGTTTTTTAGAATTAAGGGCTCATACTGAGTTTAAGATGGGAATCCGGGAATCATGCGAATGTTGCTTCGATGTCGTCGCCGGCTTAATGTTTTTCGATTCCCAAATCGATTCCCGAGCTACCCATGATAGCTGTGTGATTCCCAAAATTTGCCGATTTGTTGTCGTCACGCTTGTCGGCACGACGACTTGAGACGACCGTTTTGAGCAAAAACAACACAAAAACACCCATGTGACGTCCTGATGACGGCGAGTTAGATTGCATCGTTTTTAATTACTTTTAATTGCTTTTAATCGGTTTTAATGTGCTTTTTGGGCAAAAAAAGACCCTTGGTTGACTGTTTTGTCCAGTCAATCAAGGGACTATGTTTTGGTTGCGGGGGTGGGATTTGAACCTCACGACCTCCGGGTTATGAGCCCGACGAGCTACCAAGCTGCTCTACCCCGCGATATATTTGGTGCCGGAAACCGGGATCGAACCGGTACGGGAAGTTAATCCCACGGGATTTTAAGTCCCGGGCGTCTGCCAGTTCCGCCACTCCGGCATATCCTGCTTTCCTGTTGCCAAATTATTATATCACAACGATACACAAATGTCAAGTCTTTTTTTGTTTTTTGTTCGAATTTGTTTTGTTTGTTTTTCTTTACAATATATCTTATGCAGAAAAACCGCATTTATTCCAACAAAAAGCAAAATCATTATATCCATTCACCACCACTTTTATTATAATACTTAAAAAGGGGATACACACAAATGCTGATAACCAACAAAAAAGAACTGCAGAAATTTTCCTCACCATACCGCATATGGCAAGGTATACCCGGCATTGAGATAACAAAAAACGGACGGATCTTCTCCACCTTCTATTCGGGTGGAACAACAGAGCAGATCAACAATTATGTTGTACTGCTCAAGTCTGATGACGGAGTAAATTTCGGAGAGCCGATAGCCGTCGCATTTAGAGAAAATTACAGATGCTACGACGAATGCATATGGATAGATCCTCTCGGAAGATTGTGGTTCACGTGGGCTGTAGCTCCCGAACACGCCGTGTATGCGGCGATATGCGACAATCCCGATGCCGACGAGCTGTCATGGGGAGAAGTCAGAAAAATAGGCAAGGATGTTATGATGAACAAGCCGACTGTCTTATCCACCGGAGAATGGCTTTTTCCTATGGCAGTATGGAGATGCGGCTTGCGTCCCGGAGGCGTTGATTCCAGCAAAGATGACAATGACAGAAAGGCTTTTGCTTACAAAACAGTTGATTGCGGAAGGACAGTTTCGAAGCTTGGCGGCATCGAAATAAAAGACAGATTGTATGACGAGCATAGCATCGTTGAGCTTTCCGATGGAAGTCTTATGATGGTTATAAGAACCACCTACGGCTTAGGCACCGCACGCTCTTTTGACCGTGGTATCACCTGGACCGAGTGTGAAAGCCTGAAACTCAAAGGACCCAGTACAAGAGCTTATGCTACAAGGCTGAGGTCGGGAAGACTCCTTCTTATTTACCACAATAACACTAACATACGAAATAACCTTACTGCAATGCTTTCGGAGGACGAGGGCAGAACATGGAAATACAAGTTGCTTCTCGACGAGCGGGCAAATGTTTCTTATCCCGATGCAAAAGAGAGTGATGACGGCCATATTTATATAACCTACGACAGAGAACGAGGGGGATTTCTCAGTAGCCTTGATGAAGCATATTCAAAAGCAAGGGAGATACTGTACGCGAAGATCACCGAAGAAGATATAATAAACGGCAAGCTGACAAACAGCGAAAAAACTTCTTGTAAGCACCGACAAGAAAATAGGTGACATTGCTTATGAATGCGGCTTCGGAAGCGACAGTTATTTTTCAAAAGTGTTTTTCGCTTCTGAGGGAATTTCTCCGTCGCAATACAGAAGCTATGTAAAGCAATAACAGATGAACACCTTCGGTTTAATCTTACTTTGTTTTAAGGTTTTGCAACAGACAGCGGGACGATGTAGGACATCGTCCCCCAGACCACTGACAAACCCTATTTCAGAAGTGCCCATTGACATATTGCACAAAAAGCCTCCCTCGCAAGTGTGGTGGAAAAACCGCAGGTTTTGACGGAGAGAGACGGGAATATTGCAGCATTTAAGAATCACTCTCCGTAGGGGACGATGCCCACACCGTCCCGTTCAGAAATACATTTATAACTTGTTTTGCGGGACGATGTGGGCATCCTCCCCTACAATTATTGCAAACGCTCATCTGTCAGCGGTGGATGAAGTGTCGGGATCAAGCCTATGGCAAAAACTCCAACTCCCTCAGTCGCTTCGCGCC
>JAZSFD010000056.1:0-12647 GCA_045532035.1 Eubacteriales bacterium
CAATTCATATACTCATCTTTGTATATATCCATATATCGTGAAGCACTTGTGTATAGAATATCTTCTTGTTCGGATGGGTCGTAATTACAAAGTCCAAACATGAGCATTTTTACACCATAGTCCTTATGATAGATGTAAAAATCGGTGACTTCTTCACATTTGTCTGCTTCGATTATAAAACCATACGGCAGCGTATATGCTGTGATGGTTTTTACATACTTATTTATGTCGTTTTCTAAAGTTTCACACATATTCATCATTCCTCCACTTCAAATAGTTCCATATATTCATCAGCGGTCAGATGTGTTTCTGCCCAGACTTTGGCTTCTTTTTCGGTCATGGGAATAATATCATTGCCCCAACACCAACCACCACCATACGACTTCCCGTAGGCGCTCATACCACCACCACTTCCATGCAAAAAGTATTCACCGTTTTTCTTCTGATATCATTTGTGTTAAGTCTCGGTGTTACATTATATGTATTTAACAAGGACGATGAAATGACAAGCAAGCGTTACGGATTCCCGATTTTTAAAATCGCTTATATGTATCCGCTTGTGCAATTTGCAGTTGGCGTAATCATCTGTATAATCGCAGCAGTTATTGCGGTTCCATATTGGGTTGCACTGATATTATCACTTATTATTCTTGGCGCAGCTGCAATAGGTGTAATTGCAACAGATAATGCACGGGATATTGTTGATCAAACAGAAGCAGAATCCGAAAGAGTTACTAAAGCTACAAAGATGTTTAACCTTAACATTGCATCTGTTTTGGATTTATGCAATGATGCGGCAGTAAAAAAGAACTTGAAACGCTTGCTGAAAGTTTTCGATTCAGCGACCCCGTTTCAAGTGAGGCAACAGAAGAAATTGAAAACACAATAATGGAAAAGCTTGAAAACCTGAAAATTGGCGTTTCTTCCTCCTCTGTTGATGAAAATATTGCTAAAATCACTGAAATTAAGAATCTTTTGGCTGAGAGAAACAGAATTTGTAAAATGAATAAAAGATAATTTCTTGATATGATAACAAAGCGCTGAAAAAGAACGCGAAAAAATCGCTGCTGAAATAATTCGTCTGACAGACGAGCTTATGAAATAAAGATATACAGCAAAAAAGCTCTGACTGAATTTTGTCAGAGCTTTTTGTTTATTATTTAGAGACGGTATTCCATCATTTTCTGCATTCCGCGCAGATATCCGAAAACATTCGCTCTTGCGGTGTGTCCCCAACGGGTATCGTTGTTGATAAAGGGAACATGATCGTCAAGCACAAGACCGTTATAGCCTTTTTCGTGAAGCTTCCACATAATCTTTGCAGGATCATATCTTCCATCTCCCGGAAAACATTTCTTGAAGCAGTTGATCGTGCCCTGAACATCTCTGAAATGCACCATGTGTACTTTGCCTCTCGAAACAAACTTTTCGATCATCTCAGTCACCGCCTCCCGCATAAGCGTTGACACCAGACTCGGCTTTTTCGCTGTCAAAAGCTGACACAAAAGCTCCTCCGCGGGTCGGTTCGGTAATACTTGTACGCCATGCCCAAGTGGGGCAAAAATGATGCCCGAGAATCGGGATCCCAACCTCACCCATATTACGAACTGTTTTGATATAATTTTCAATTTTTTCGTCGCGATCGGGATTGCCAAGCATAATGCTTTCAAGGAATCTTATTGGAACATTTTCGATCATTTCAAGCTTGAGCTCAAATTTTTCGGTGTATTCCTTCAGCCATTTGAGGGCTCTGACTGTCCAATAGTCCTCATCGCTTGTGGCAATTGGAGGAGTGTTGAAGTGAAAGCCTTCGCTGCCCAGCTGACGCGCCATAAGCAAAGCGTCGTCGTTGAATTCTTTTATTGCACCCAGGATTATTTTCATAATGCACCTCTCAGAATGCGCCGTTGACGATAGATGAAGCTCCGCCGTCGACGATCATTGTTGTTGAATCTGTCATGGGGAAAGAAGAGTCGGTTGCGAGGAAATATACATTTTCGCCCATGGTCTCTTTGGTTGAAAACTCATGCAGCGGTATTGTGCTCTTTCTTCTCTCAAATTCCTCGGGGCTGACATCATCATAGCGGTGAGTGATTATAGCACCGGGAGCGATACAGTTGACTCTGACACCGTATTTGCCGAAATCAATAGCCAACGCCTTTGCCATAGAGCTGACAGCACCTTTGCTTGCAACATACGCACTGCGTTCGGGCAATGCGGATATGTAATTTATCGATCCGACAAACACAATTGTTGCTCCTTTGGCTTTTCCGGTTCTGATCATCTGACGCACAGCAGCGCGTGCAGGCATAAAATACCCGACATCATTTGTGATGAGCACATTCGACCAAGCTTGACCGTCAACTGTCAGAGGATCCATCCATCTTCCGAGATCTGCGGCAACACAGACAACTGAATTAAGCTCGACACCTGCTTTTTCGATTTTTTCAAACAATATATCGGTGTCTGTTACCGCATCAAGAGGGGAGTAGGAGAAACCGTAACACGGAATATTGAATTCTTTTTCAAGCTTATATAGTCCATAATTATCTTGATTGGGCTTGCGTGTTGTCATTTCGCACAGTTTTTGAGTTCAAAAAAGTTAAAATGTGTTTTTTGTTGAGTTTCTGTGCGTGACGCAATCCCGCGCAGAAACTCTCTTTTTGCTTTGAAATGACTTGACGGAAGCCGTTTGCTCAAAAATTGGTCTGTGGTCTGTTATGGGTCAACAGGTATCAAAACGGGGCAAAATCAGCCATTCACCCCACAAATCTATCACACCAAACGCTCCAAATTGTAAATTTTCATTCCTGGAGTGAGACAAATGGGGTCTGGTACGCTACAATATATAAGAAGATAAAAATTATCGTCTGAAAAGGTGTAAGATTTTCAGACGGTTTCCGTGTATATAGGTGAAAGGAGGTCTGTCTATGGAAGATAGAGAAATTGTGAATCTGTATTGGGAACGAAACTCCAATGCAATCAAAGAGACAGCCTCTAAATATGGTGGGTACTGCAAATCTATCGCAAAGAACATATTAGGCAATAATGAGGACGCAGAAGAATGTGTCAACGATACATACTTGAATACTTGGAACTCCATTCCTCCCAATCGCCCGTATGTTCTTTCTACCTATTTAGGGAAGATAACAAGAAATCTGTCCTTTGATAGATTTAGACACAGACACGCCGATAAGCGTGGCGGTGGAGAAATCGAACTTGTCCTTGAAGAATTGGGTGAGTGTGTATCTGGTGCTGACAGCGTAGAGCAGGAAGTTGAGAAGAAAGAACTTGTTCGTGCAATCAACAGTTTTCTTGATACCCTCTCACAAGAGAAGTGTAACATCTTCTTATGCCGTTATTGGTATGCAATTCCTGTATCAGAGATTGCAACACGCTTTGGAATGAGCGAGGGGAATGTATCTGTTACCCTTAATCGTATCCGTAGTAAAATGAAAAATTATCTTAAAGAAAGGGGTTATGACCTATGAGAAAAGAAGAACTCTTTAATATCATTGGCGAGGTGGACGAGCAGAAAGTTGCCGCTGCTGGTATGGCTATGAACAAGAAGAAGTCCCGCCCCGTTTGGGTTAAATGGGGTGCTATGGCTGCTTGTCTGTGCCTTGTGGTTGTTGGAATACTTGTGCCTACAATGAACAACCAAATCTCTGGTCCAAACAACAATCCTCAACAGAGTGGTACTCACTTGGAAAATCCTAACAATGTGGATAAAACAGACCCTCATCATTCTACTCCAAATGTAAATGCTTCTATTCAAATATCTTTGGCAAATATTTATCTAAATGAGTTTGATTCCCAAATTGCTGACGCACCAAAATATTATGACCCAACATTGTATGATAGTGTCCTGTGGTCTGAAAAAGAGGTCTATGCGTATTATGGCAAGGATATTTCACCTAAATATATCCCAGACGGACTATTGTACAGCTTAGGTCAGCGAGTAGTAGTATCTAAAACAGGTGAGGTCTGTGCAGATACCGTTGTCTTACAGTATTACCACGAATTTGACGAAACAGGCGCACCTAAGCATACTGAAAAAGTATCAGCAAACTATGGATTTTCGGTAATAGTATCTAAACTTGGGCTATTGAGCGACTGTCTGTATGTTCTGCCAGATAACGAAGTAAAACAGACTGATATTGGTGGAACTGAAGTTACATTTGGTTATCGTGCTATGCCGTATGTGTCTGTTACAAATGAAGGAAATTCTCATTATGACCTGTATGTTGCTGAATTTGAAATAGGTGAGATTGCTTATCAAATTGTTGCAGAACAAATGAGTAAGGAAGATGTTGTTAAAATTGTATCTTCTATAATTTACGATACTACCGACATTGAAATCACTCAATAATACAAAACTCCTGCTCTACAACGGAGCAGGAGTTTCTGTGTCAAAATAGATAGTCCTCGTCAGCGTCGTCAATATCATCGTCAACGGTGCTATCGTCATATTTCAGAATGAACAGGCGTTCAAGGTCAACCATATCTCCACCTTTGGAGTAGGTCAGTTCCTTGTCGGGTATCTTGTGGGCAGTGATATACTTGATATCCTCTGTGTAGATACTGTATGTCTTGTCATTGGCAATCAGGTCACAGACAATATCCTCTATATCCTCTTTGGGTAACTCCATAATGGCAGAATACAGAGCCCAATGCTTCATTCGAGTATAGTTTTTGATACCATACTTCTTGCCATAGGGTCTTAATTTGCCAACAGTTGTTTCTTTAATGTATTTCCTATGGTCGAAAGAGATAACACGGTCTTCCTCGTCAAACTTGAAGAACTTGTTGTCGGTCTTTCTTCTCATTTCCTTTGTCGCCTTATCAAGCAGGGCGAGGTATCTGCCCGTTGGTTTTGGTGCTATATAGAAATCCCGCTTTTTCATATCGTTCAGAATAAAAGCGTTCTTGTTTTTCACCAATTCCGTCAGCAAGATTTCAGCGTCTTTCATTGAAGAAAGGGTGGTCTTGTGGTCGTGTCGCCAATTATACAAGAATGTGAAAGCGTCTACATAGGCAGGCAGACTTTTGGTTGCAACACCCGTAGTTTCTTTCTCCAAGTTCAATTTCAGATAATTGTGGAAAGCATTAACACGGGACAGGTTTAAGCCGTACTCATATTTGATTTTGCAGAACTCGCTGAACGGCATACTGTTGGCCGTTTCTATGGAATCAAGAAGACCGTCAGCATATAGCTGTGCTGCAATTTTCTTGTTTTTCGTGTAGAGTTCTTTTACAGCCGCATCATCGCTGGTACTTCTCACGCCTGTAATATAGCCCGCTTTTCTCAGATTGCTTACAAAAGAAGAGGGTCTGACATAATGAGGAATGCTTTTCAATCCGCAGTAGTCTTTGTATATTGGGCTACCGTCTGAACACAGATAGGTAATATCTTGAAAATACTGGTCAAAATGGTCTGTGAACATTTTGGGGTCAGCCTTACCCATACTTGTGATTATGGAGATGGCATGGTTGCGGTTGTCTACGGCGCAGACTACACAAGCATATTCAGAACTCATTACACCTAATCGGCTGGGTGAATATCCTCTACGGGGTAATCTTACTTCAATAACATTCGGAAGAACATTGATTAACTTTTTACCAAGGTCTGTTCTTGTGCCTTTCTGATTTTCTCGGAAAAAGGTCTCGTCTACCTGCACAATGCCCGTCAAGGTAGGCTTTGGCATTAGGCTCATAGCATAGAGCAGTTTGTGTCTTGCAAGGTGAACGGATTTTCTGTTAAGCCCTGTAAGGTTGTAGTCCTTTTCCAGAGCGTCTAACATTTCGTCTAACGAGTAATTGTTCACGGTCATATGGACGAGTTTAACCCATACTTCCCAAGTCCAAGTCGTACCCTCCATAAAGGTGTCTGTGGTTACAGAGAAAGTGGTCTTACAGTTTTTGCAGTAGTATCTTTGCAGACCATAGCGAGAGCCATTTTTCACAAAGTTATCTGAATTACAAGACGGACACGCAGAAACAGGGGACAAGGCTTCTAATTTGGTTTGGATTTCCTCTTGCTTCATTTGGTTGATTTGGTCCAAAACCTTTACTTGTCTGACTTTTTCATATTCTTTGAGATATGCGGTCAATTCCTCTAATGAGAGTTTCATTAGGTGTTTCTTGAATATTACGCTGTCTGGCTTTTTCATATAGTTCACTCCCTTGTATTTTTCTACTTAACACAAGGTATCTTTTTCTGTCTGAAAGTTCCCTGTATATGTCCATGAAAGAAAAATGACAATAAACAATTTTCAAGAAAAGTATATCATTTTTTGGTTGTTATAACAAGGTTGCTGACCATCAAGATAATAGTGGACTATATAATTTCAAGCTCGGCCGCAACAGCTTTGATCTCGTCGTCATCTCTGCTTGTAATAACAGTTGACCATCCCTCTTTCATGAATTTTCTTGCTATTCCAATTCCGGAATTTCTTTCGGCACCGGTTATCAATACAGTTTTCATTTTGCGCACTCCTGTTCAATATTTATAATAATATATCGGTTTTCCTTTTACATCAACAGTTGCTTTGAAGGTATATCCCGCTTGAGGAAAACCCGAAAGGTCATCCTTTGCGGCTGTCGTGATGAAAAGCTCGTTCATCTCTTTTCCGCCGAATGTACAGCAGGAAGCTTTGGTGCAGGGGACTTCGATCTCTTTTGTGACCTCTTTGGTATCTTTGTCAATGTGAATCACTTTGTGTCCCCCCCACAATGCTACCCACAAATTGTCGTTTTCGTCAAGAGTCATTCCGTCGGGTGCTCCCAATTCATTTGGAATGTCAACAAATTTTTGTCGGTTTGCAAGGGTGCCTG
Organism: Eubacteriales bacterium; assembly: GCA_045532035.1. Taxonomy (GTDB): domain Bacteria; phylum Bacillota; class Clostridia; order Oscillospirales; family CAG-382; genus UMGS1052. Next base: position 6,838 of record JAZSFD010000056.1, read on the forward strand.
TATTTTCGTCAAAATCAAATATTTCAATCATCTGCTTTGGGGTATCTATATAGTACATATGCTTTTTATCAGCCGTCCAATCAAGTCCGTTGGAGCAATTGCATTTGTCAAAAAGCTCTGTAAGCACACCGTCTTTCAAACGATAAAAAGCACCTTCTCCGTCAGAATCAGTCGTGCCAAGATAAAAAGCACCGTCGGGCCCGATCTTACCGTCGTTGAAACGCCTTCCCTTGATCTTGATATCCTGATGTGCTTTTGTAAGCTTTCCGCTTTTGTCCATGCGGTAAACAGCATCTTCCAAAGCAACAAGTATATCTCCGTTTTCACAAATAGCCATACAGCCGACTTGCTGAGGAAGCATTGTTTTTTCAACATTTCCGCTTGCGAGATCGGTTTTCCAAATGTGTTTGCCCAAAATGTCAAGAGCGAAAAAGCTTTCTGTCTTAAAGTCCCACAGCGGACCTTCGCCCACCTGAGAATTCTCATTGTTTACAACAGTAAGTTTGTATTCCATATGGTTTTCTCCTATCTCTGGACTCTGCCCGAGCCGTCGCCGTGCATGAGAGTCAATATTTCATCAACCGTTGCGAGATTCACATCCCATTCCATCGTTTGTTTAAGACAGGATGCCGCCACTGCGTATTCGATGCAATCCTGATTTGAAAAATTATGACCTATGGCGTATATAAGGCCTGCGCCGAAGGAATCTCCGCCTCCGACTCGGTCAACAAGATGAACTGCGTATTCTTTTGAAAAATACGCCTGCCCATCGGTATACAAAAGACCTGACCAGTTGTTATCAGATGCGCTGATGCTCTGCCTTAAGGTTATTGCTACCTTTTTGATGCCGTATTTTTTGCTTATCTGTTCGGCAACATAAATATAACCCTTGCGGCTGAGTTTGCCTTGTGTTACATCTGTGTCGGGAGCACTTATGCCAAGAACCTTTTCCGCGTCCTCTTCGTTTGCGATAAGAACATCCACATAACAAAGCAGCTTTTTCATAGTGGCTTTTGCCTGCTCGGTAGTCCAAAGATTTTTTCTGTAATTAAGATCACAGCTTACGGTAAGTCCGTGCTCCTTTGCTTTTTTGAGAGCAACCTCACACAATGATGCAACATTCGGATCAAGGGCAGGAGTAATACCGGTGAAATGGAAGAAACCCGCATCATTGAAAATCATATCCCAGTCATAGTCTTCGAGTGATGAATTGATAAAGGATGAATTCATTCTGTCATAAATAACTCGGGATGGTCTTTGAGAGGCTCCCTTTTCAACATAAAATAAGCCGATTCTGTCGCCGCCGCGGGCGATATAGTCGGTGCCAACGCGATATTTGTCAAGAGAAGCTATTGCGCATTTTGCGATTTCATTTTCGGGAAGCTTTGTGACAAAATCTGTTTTTACGCCCATATTTGAAAGTGAAACGCAAACATTCGCCTCGGCGCCGGTGAAATTAGCCTCCCAATTCGGCGATTGAATAAATTTCAGAAAGCCCATTGGGTTAAGTCTGAGCAGATAATCTCCAAAACCCACAACTTTTTTTCATTGATCTTTTGGTTTCGGATTTTTCGGAAATGTTCTTTGGCTTATCTATATTCTTTTTTGTTGAAATTCCGACAGCTTTCCGGCATGAAAGGCGTATTCCGTCAAAATCTCTGTTTTTGAGCTGTTCTGAGTTTGCCATAAAGCTTCCGCCGCACGCCGCCACAGATGTACAATTCAGATACTTTTCAAGATTTGCAAAGCTTATTCCGCCTGTAGGGATAAACTTAACTCCATTGAATGGTCCGGACAAGAGCTTGATTGCGTCCACTCCTCCGCTGAGCTCTGCGGGGAAAAGCTTCAGGACGCGAAGACCTTTTTTGTATGCCTTTTGTATTTCGGATGCACTTGTGCAGCCGGGGAATATTTCAATATTCTTTTTTATGCAATAATCGATTATTTCGTCATCATAACCCGGGCATACGATATAGTCAGCCCCTGCGTCGATTGCCTTGTCGACCGTTTCGCAATCAAGAACCGTTCCTGCACCCACAAGCATATCAGGATAGCATTTCTTGATCTTTGAGATCGCATCAAGCGAGCATTCGGATCTTAAGGTCACCTCAATTGTATTGATCCCCTCGCTTATCAGTACCTCTGCGAGAGGTTTTGCGAGCTCTGTTTCTGTTATGTTTATGACCGGGATAATGCCGATCGACTCAATTACGCTGCTGCATTCTTTCATGAAAATATCTCCCCCTTGATTTTTTATTCATTATAGCATATAACTTGCAATATATCAATCGCAATTTGCGTTTTTTTGGTTTGCTAATGGGCAAAATCTTTGGGTTTTTGTTATATAGAAAGTATTGAATCTAAGTATAATCTGTGTTAAAATATACCTATAATCTGAATTGTTGAGAAATGCGAATAATTCTTGAAAAAAATAAAGGCAGATTATTGACAATTGTAATTTTATGTGATATAATTTTTAGAGAAAAAAGCTATGATGAAGACAGTAGCTTCGGTCAATCGTTCAAAGAGAGCCGCCGACGGTGGAAGCGCGGCAACGAAACCGACGTGAAGAACGCTTCGGAGCTTGCGGAAGAAAGCCTCAAAAGGTGATTAGAACCGCACGTTCATCCCGTAAGGATGCTTGAGAGGGCCGATTCTTTTCGGTCAATTTGGGTGGTATCGCGGAAGCAAGCCTTTCGTCCCATATTTGTGGGCGAAAGGCTTTTTGTTTTTGTCTGCATTAATTTTGTTAAAAAATAAAAAATATATATGTTTGGAGGAATTAACTTATGTTGAGAACCCATACTTGTAATGAACTTAATACCGAGCACATCGGCCAGAGCGTTGTTTTGACCGGTTGGATCGACACCGTGCGCGACCACGGCGGCGTCCTTTTTGTTGATCTTCGTGACCACTATGGCATTACACAAATCGTTTTTTCTGACGATAGCATGATAGCGGGAATGTCGAAGGAAACAGTTATCCTTGTTGAAGGTACTGTAACAAAGCGTGATGAAGATACCGTCAACTCCAAAATAGATACCGGTCTCATCGAAGTCCGCGCCACAAGAGTTGAAGTTCTCGGTCCCTGCAAATCTTCCATTCCTTTTGAAATCGATTCTTCGATGCAGACAAGGGAAGATGTCAGACTCAAATACAGATATCTTGATCTTCGTAACCGCAAGATCCATGACAACATCGTACTTCGTTCCAAAATATTGAGCTATCTCAGAAGCCAGATGGAAGAAATGGGCTTTATGGAAATCCAGACCCCCATTCTTACCGCGTCCTCTCCCGAGGGTGCGCGCGACTATCTTGTTCCCAGCCGCAAGCACAAGGGCAAGTTCTATGCACTTCCTCAGGCTCCTCAGCAGTTCAAGCAGCTTCTTATGGCGTCCGGCTTTGATAGATATTTCCAGATCGCGCCCTGCTTCAGAGACGAAGATGCGCGTCAAGACAGATCTCCCGGAGAATTCTATCAGCTCGATTTCGAAATGTCTTTTGCGACTCAGGAAGATGTCTTTGCTGTTGCTGAGCAGGTTGTTTATAACACGTTTACAAAATTCTCGGATAAAAAAGTATCAAAACCGCCTTTCCGGCGTATCACATTTGCTGATGCAATGCTGAAATACGGTTCGGACAAACCCGACCTTCGCAATCCTCTCATCATCCAGGATCTCACAAATTTCTTCGGCAAGCACGAATTCCTTGAAGTAAATGGCAGAACAGTTCCTTTCAAGAACAAGCTTGTCAGAGGTATCGTTGCCAATTATATGGTAAAAAAAGACGGCGACGGAGACGGAAAGAAAGCTTTTGAAAAGGCAATCGACGCATATTCCAGAAGCATCGGAATGAAGTTCGGTATCGGCTACATCACCCTCGAAAACGGCGAATACAAAGGACCTATTGCAAAATTCCTTTCCGAAGAGCAGAAAGCTGAGCTCACAGAACTTGTAGGCATCAAGGAAGGGGAGTCTCTCTTCTTCATCAGCGACAGCGCTTCTGTTATCGACAAGCTTTCGGGTGAGATGAGAACATGGATCGGAAATGAACTCGGTCTTATCAAAAACGACTCTTTTGAATTCTGCTTCATAGTTGATTTCCCCATGTATGAGCTCAATGAAGAAACAGGCAAGATCGACTTCACACACAATCCTTTCTCCATGCCTCAAGGCGGCATGGACGCGCTTTTGAACAAAGATCCTCTTGAGATCTTCGCATATCAATACGACATCGTCTGCAACGGCGTAGAGCTCTCCTCCGGCGCAGTACGAAACCACAATCCCGAAATCATGAAGAAAGCTTTCGAGATTGCAGGCTACGGCGAAGAAGATGTTAAAGCAAAGTTCGGAGCCCTTTACACCGCATTCTCTTACGGAGCGCCTCCTCACGCAGGCATGGCTCCCGGTGTTGACCGCATGATCATGCTTATTGCCGAGGAAGAAACAATCCGAGATGTCATCGCATTCCCCCTCAACGGAAACGCGCAGGATCTTATGATGGGAGCTCCCGGCGAAGTCACTGAGCAGCAGCTTCGTGAAGTTCACATCAAGGTCAGAGACTAACTTGCTTTCAGAATATAAAAAGGAGATCGGAAAATGGACAGAGAAACACTCAGAAAGCTCGAAATGCTCAATCAGCTGAGTCTGACCGAAGAGCAAAAGGAAGATGTGATCTCTTTTTTCGGTAAAAGAGATTCAGAGCTTGATATCCTCAATGCTATAGATACAACAGATGTGGAAAGAATGGTCCATGTCATGCCCATCATGACAGTCGTGCGCGAAGATGTGGTCTCGCAGCCTTTCTCCCGCGAGGATCTTCAGAAGGATGCCCCCGAGACCGATGAAGGCTACTGGTGCGTTCCCCGTGTTGTTGAGTGATTGCTGAAAGGAGATCAACATGGAATTTTTCAAAGTAAAAAAGGATGTACAGTCAGAACGAAAAATCGTTCTTGACGATATGATCCTTACTAAAAATATGCCAACATCCGCAGGCTCCAAGATGCTTGACGGATATAGGAGCCTTTTTGATGCTCATGTAGTAACACAGCTTGAATCCTCAGGCTTTTCCATCTGTGGAAAAGCGCCTGTAGGTGAATTTGCCATTGACCTTCTTGGGGAAACATCTTATGCCGCTGATGTTTGTGCAGATGGTAAAATCAAGAATGCCTCTGCCGAGATAATTGAGGCGGGGGAGACAATAGCCTCGGTTGGTCTTGATGTTAACGGCTCTGTAAGGCGTGCTGCCGCGCAATATGGCCTTGTAAGCATAAAGCCGACCTACGGTACAGTTTCGCGCTACGGAACTATCCCTGTTGCTTGCTCGGGCGAAACAGTGAGCGTAATGGCGAAAAGCGCCGACATCTGCTCGGATATTCTTGACGTTATTTCGGGACATGATGATAAAGACGGAACTAGTCTTTCAGATGAACTTTGCAAAACCGCAAATGCCGCTCCCGTGAAGAAGATAGCAATCTTGAAATCTATGCTTGATAGCGTTGACAACGAAGTTTTGGCCAAGATAGAAGAAGCAAAAAAGAATCTTGCAAACAACGGAATCGAAATTTGTGAGATTGACGACAGCGTTATCTGTACATCCCGCGTCGCCTGGAACATTCTCATGAGTGCAGAACTTTGCAACAATGTTTCGCGTTATGACGGCGTAAAATACGGCTACCGCGCCGAAAAGTTCTCGAACATCGACGAGCTTTACACCAACAGCCGCACAGAAGCCTTTGGCGAACTTTTGAAGACAGCGATCCTTTTCGGTTCGGAAACACTTTCTACCAAGTCGGGGCCAAGCGGTCTTAG
>JAZSFD010000052.1:0-18019 GCA_045532035.1 Eubacteriales bacterium
AGTTCTTTACTACTTCTCTTTGGAATTAACGAGTTGTTCTTTCTACTTCTCGTCTTTCGTTGTTCAATTTTCAAAGTCCGTTCTAACCACGCTCTCGCGGTCAGCTTTATTAGAATACCACATTCTCTTCTCTTTGTCAAGTACTTTTTTTCATTTTTTTAGAAAAATTTTATTTTTTTCGTTTCCACGCAGAACTTATTCTCAAAAGCTGTCGAGAACTGCGAAAATTCCGTTTATTTTTTCAAGATCAATCCTCTTTTTACGCCCTTTTATGCCAATAACAAGATTCTTTGTTCTGAAAACCTTATTTGCAAGCGCAGTTATGTCCTCCGGTGTGACTTTTTCATACCTTTCGCGTTTGTCATCAATGCTTGTTATACCCTCATCAAGGAGATAATTCTCATACGCCATGTTCCAGTTCAGCTCTTCGGCGTTGTCGAGTGACAGGCAGGCGTTAGAGGTATAAAACACCTTTGCACGCGAAAGACCTTCGGCATCATTCTTCATTCTATTAAAAAGAGCAGCCGCCATTTCGAGGCTGTCATAAAGATCCTTGAGCGCCACCTCATAAGAAATACTGAGATTTCCCGCGTTTTTGTATTCCTCGATCTTGGCATCATAACTGTAAATGTATCCCATATCCTCGGAAAGCGCTTTGAAAAATCTGCAATTCTCTCCCGCAAACATCATATCGTAAAAGAGATTGCGCACAGGCTTTTTTGCTCCCGGCACATCAAAATCAAAGCACAGCTCCACCATGTAATAGGAAGCATCTTTTGTAAGCACACCGCCGTCTCTGTTCATGTATTTTTCGGGAAGCACGCAAACATTGTCACGCAAGGGAGCGTTTCCGACCGAAACACTGCCGATCCGGATACACAGTTCATCTATATCCTTTTCATCATAGTTACCAGTGGCATAAAAGAAAAAGTTATCTTTCGAAAACATCTTTCCGCGTGCTCTTTCACATTTTGCAACAGTTATTTTTGAAACATCCCCAAGAGTTCCCGTTATCATATTCGCAAGGGCAGTCGATTGCCAGACATTGTTCTTCACCAGCCAGTCAAGAGAGGCTTTTTCGTCATATTCGCGGATCTCGGCGCGGATTCTGCCGCGTTCAAGTTCAAAATCATCCCCAAGTCTTTCGTGGGTCACCTCCTCAAAAAGCTTCAGAAGGATATCCCCTGCCAGCAAAAACTTTGAGCTTTCTCCGGTGATACAAAACTGAATAAACTCCTTGTAGGTCGCAGCCGTAAATGTAAGTCCCGCTTCATCAAGTGTGTCATACAGTTTTCCGTCCATCATGGCATTTATGTTTCTGAAAACTATATGCTCAACAAAATGTGATATGCCGCGTTCATTGTCCTCTTCATACAAAACTCCTGCTCTGGCATAAACACAAAGACAAAAGCCGTGTAACCCCGGACTTTTCATGCTGTATATCTTGACGCCGTTTGACGCAATTCTTTTTTCCTCTCGGCGCGAAGTATCGGAAGATCTCATTTTTTCTCCTGTAAGTCAATTTCGTTTTTCAAACATTCTATCATATTTCTTTAACTATTGCAATAGTCAAAAAATCGCTCGACAATCAACAACCATTTGAACAAAAAAGAAAGCTTTTGCGTGTCAGGCTTTTCTTATTCGCCATAAAAGCTTTGGCATTGAGATTTTATGACAACGCTTTTTTCAGGACAAATGCTTCTTTTCGGATTACAATTCATAATAAATGAACTCTATATATAATAAAGGAAGGTTCGACATATGTCATTATTCTTCAACACTTCAAAAAGCGATCGTCAGCTAAAAAAGCTCCCTGTCGAAAAGATCGCGCCGAACCCGTACCAGCCTCGCAAATTTTTCGACGGAAATGCCATAAATTCCCTTGCGGAAAGCATTGCAAAGTACGGCGTCATCCAGCCCATAACCGTCCGCCACACCGAATCGGGGTATGAGCTTGTGGCAGGCGAGCGTCGACTTCGTGCCGCACGCATGGCAGGGCTTTCAGAAATCCCGTGTATAATAATCAAAGCGGGAGAGCGCAAATCGGCCCAACTCGCCATGACCGAAAATCTACAAAGATGCGATCTTGATATTTTTGAAGAAGCTCAGGCGCTTGAGCGTCTTTTGTCAACGGGAAACATGACCCAGGCACAACTGGCACAGGAGCTTTGTATGTCCCAAAGCACCGTCGCAAACAAGCTGAGACTTTTGCGACTTGACGAAAACCAAAGGTCGATCATAAGAAAATATGGTCTTTCGGAGCGCCATGCCCGAGCCCTTTTGCGAGTGCCTCCCGAAAAAAGGCAATCCGCCGCCGAACATATTGGAAAAAACGGAATGAGTGTGACAGGTGCTGAGGAATATGTCGACACCCTTTTGTGCACCCGCATGGCAAGATCCGCTCTTGAAGAAAAAAACACCGGAAGAAAAAAGAGCCATCCACCAACTGCCGAGGCCGAAATTCATCCTGCCCCCGAAGAAAAACCCATCCGCAGGTTCCTTATCGGTGATCTCACCCTTTTTTACAACAGCCTCGACCGCTCTCTTTCAATGCTGAGAAGCGCAGGGTTTCACGCCGAGCTCGAAAAGACGGAAGATAACGGCAAAATAACCCTTGCCATCACGCTGAAAAGCGCCGAGAAGAAGTAACCTTGCAGTTCTCACCCCCCAAGCAAAAGAGGACAAAACCTTATGTTTTGTCCTCTTTGATTGATTATTTGATAATCAGCCCTCAAAAGCCTCGATAACAACCTCATTGCCTGCCTCATTTTTAGACAAGGTGTAGGAATAGCTGTTTCCCGCTTCATCCAAAAAACTGATGCCGATATTGGGGTTTTCCCGCGTTGCAAGCTCGGGGAATATCCAGATAACCTCCATCGGTTCAAGTCTTTCAACCTTGTAAAGCTCCTCGCCCTTGATGCCACCGTCAACCGCAAAAAGAGATATGTCGGTGATAGGCTTTGAGCAAAGGCACATCACCGGCTGCTTTGTTTGTGCATCACCGTACAAATATGCCTTGGAGAAAATCACTTCCACCTTGCCCTCAAGCTGCGCGGGATAATAAGCCGTAAAAAGCTCGTCAAACCAGACCTCCGCATCACCCGCCGAGGAATTTTGACCTTGGGAAACCCCTGTTCCCGAGGAACCGTCATTTTCGTGGTTTTTGTTATTATCTTTTATTACATTCTGTTTACATCCGCCAAGTGCTGCAGCCAAAAGCAACATTGCCAGAGCGAAAGATATTTTTCTTTTCACTTTTTTCACATCTCCTTCAGGCTGTCGGGGCATCCTCTGACTCACCGTCAAATTCGTCAAGCGCTTCCTTCAGCGCTTTTCCTGCATCTTCAAGATTTTTGATCGCCTGCGAAAGCTCGTCTTCCGAAGCCGTTACGCCATCTTCATCCCTTGCAAGCTCAGCCTCGACCGACATGGGAATATTTTCATCAGCTTTTTCTTCAAAGCCCTCATCAAGGTCGTCAAAAAAGCTGTCGTCATCAAAAAGCTCTTCGAGGAATTTTTCGGAATCCCATTCTTCTTCAACCTTCTTTTCGGTTTTTTCCTTTTTGTTCAAGAACCACATCGCCGCCGTTGCCAGCAAACCGGTCGCCGCAAAAACACTTGCCAGCGAATTTTTCTTGCACAAAATCGAGATCACCGTTCCGACAGCAGCAACCGTCTGCACAGCAAGAATAATCGGACGGGCATACCTTTTCAACGATTTCACGAAAACCTTCCTCCTTCTGTTTATTATAGGTAAAAACTTATTTTATAAAATTGCCCTTGGCGCGAAGATATGCGTTCATGAACTCGTCAAGATCGCCGTCCATAACAGCCGAAATGTTTCCGTCTTCATAGCCGGTTCTGTTGTCCTTGACAAGGGTATAGGGCATGAAAACATAAGATCTGATCTGCGAGCCCCATTCGATGTTCGCCTTTTCGCCCTTGATGTCTTCGATCTTGTCGAGGTTTTCGCGTTCCTTGATCTCCACAAGCTTTGCCTTGAGCATCTTCATTGCCGTTTCCTTGTTCTGGAGCTGGCTTCGTTCGGTCTGACATCCGACCACGATGCCTGTGGGCTTATGAACGATTCTTATTGCCGAGTCGGTCTTGTTGACATGCTGTCCGCCCGCACCGCTCGAACGGTGGGCTGTGATCTCCAGATCCTCGTCGCGGATCTCAATGTCGGTGCTGTCGTCAAGCTCGGGAAGGATCTCAACCGATGTGAAAGAAGTATGTCTTCTTCCTGATGAGTCAAAAGGAGAAACGCGCACAAGGCGGTGAACTCCGTTTTCGCTCTTGAGATAACCGTAAGCATAGCTTCCCTCGATAAGTATGGTAACGCTCTTGATGCCTGCTTCTTCGCCGTCAAGATAGTCAAGCACCTTGACCTTGAAGCCGCGGCGTTCTGCCCAGCGGCAATACATACGGTAGAGCATCTCCGCCCAGTCCTGGGCTTCTGTTCCGCCGGCGCCGGGGTGGATCGAAAGAATGGCATTGTTGCGGTCATATTCGCCAGACAAAAGTGCCTGGATTCTCTGACTTTCCTTGCTCTTTTCGAGATTGGAAAGCTCGGAAAGTATTTCTTCGGTGAAGCTTTCGTCGTTTTCCTCTATAGCAAGCTCAATGAGATCGCGCAGATTCGCGGCGCCCGAGGCAAGCGCGGTATAATCGTCAACTGTCTGTTTAGTGTTTTTGAGAGAGGTGAGGACTACCTGAGTGTTTTCCACATTGTCCCAGAAGCCTGCCTCGCAGGTAATCTTTTCAAGCTCCGCCGCCTTTTCTCTGAGCACATCTATCTCAAGAGATATGGCAAGCTCACGGATTTCTTCGTCAAGTTTGTTAAGGCTCTGAAGAGCCTCCTCCAGCTGTACTAACAAGTTATATATTCTCCCTTCAGGTGTTGGTTTCAAATGTCAAAATATATTTTTAGGTTATTTTTCCGCGAAAAGCGGAAAATATGCGTTACTGTCCGGCGTAGATTCCCGAACGCTTCACAAGGCTGTGGCGGCAGTTATAACAGATATGCTGTTCGGTGCGGCAAAGCTCGCCGCAGACGAGACACAAAATGTCGCAGTCACCTGTTTTTATGGATTTTTCGAGATGCTTTGCACCCCAGTGGTGGCGGACATGATCGCCCATTTTATAATATCCCGCATCCTTGAAAGGCGGATCGACCACAGAAAAAACAAACTTTTTTCCGTTGTCGTTTCTTACGGTAAAGGTCATCAGCCAGTCGTGGTGATCGTCTTTCAGACGGGTGCGTGTTATGGTCTTGCTGGTTTTCAGGGTGCGCTCGACCTTTATATTTTCGATCTTTCCCGAAAAAGCCCGGGAGCGGAATGCCGCCCTCATCCACCCCATCATAAACGGGAACAGAATAATAAAAGCGGTAACTATGTAAACAAGCGGATTGTAAAGACGTATCTCGTACTTGCCATAGACAACATACTCCAACACGATGGAAGTAAAAAGAGCATACCACGCCGCAGGGCGCAGAACAAGCATTGCTCCGCGGAAGATGAACGATCGCTTCACATCTTTGTTTTCGCGCATACAAAACCTCCGCAATCTGCAGGTTATTTTTCGTTCTCTTTTTTCTTTGCGCCGACCGCACGGACGATAAGCGGGACAACCGTCAAAAGAAGAATGAACACAAACGCAACAAGCTCCCCGGTTCTGCCCACCGCAAGAGTTTCGGTGTCAGAGCTTATGTTTTTGTAATACAGTTGTGTGCTCAATTCGATGCTCACAATAGAGGAAAGCATCATCACAGCGTTCAAAAAAACGAACGGAAAACACTTTTTCGTGACCGAATAATTCAATATGGCAAGCATGATCTGAAAAGGCGGATAAAGGAATATGATCAAAGGGCCTCCGCCGCGATAAAAGAAACAACTGACGGTAAAAGGAAGAATGTTTGCAACGATTGCAAGAATAAACTTCGTTCTATCTTTCATTCACCTGTTTCCTCTCACTTCGGAAATATGCAAAGATACACACAAAAATCCATATTATGTTATATTATACTATATTATCTGCGATTTGTAAATGATATTTTCAAAAAATTAACTTATGCACCTCAAAAAACGATACCTTTGTGGAAATGTGCCATATTTACAATACGCAAAAACATCAAATTGGTTCCATCAATCATTGACATCCGACGGTTTTTGTGATAGAATTCATGATGTATTGCTTATATGAAGAAAGGAAACAAAATGAAACTTCTTTTACAGCTGTTTATGGCTTTTTTCAAGATCGGCGGCCTGACCTTCGGCGGCGGCTATGCCATGCTTCCGATGTTCAAAAAGGAGCTTGTGGAAAAACACGGCTGGTGCACAGAGGAGGACATCCTTGACTATTACGCCATAGCTCAGTGTACGCCAGGAGTTATCGCCGTCAACACCGCGTCCTTCATCGGATTCAAGAAAAAAGGTGTCATAGGTTCGATTTTTGCCACCCTCGGCGTTGTAGCGCCGTCAATCATCATTATCACAATAATTGCAGCTTTCATAAATCATTTTGCCGACAATCAATATGTCGCCCACGCCTTTGCAGGCATCCGCATTGCCGTCTGTGCTCTTGTTTCGGTTACAGTCTTCGGGCTTTTCAAGAAGAATGTCAAGGATATTCTGACCGCTCTTCTTGCAATTGCCGCTTTTGTTGTCACCTATTTCTTCGGATTCTCGCCCATCATCGCAGTTTTTGTTGCGGCGGCGGCGGGAATTGTTTCAAACATCATCCGCGAAAAAAAGAAAAATTCATCTGAAAAGGAGGAAAAAACAAAATGACTTTTCTTTACCTTTTCCTCGAATTTTTCAAAACAGGTCTTTTTGCAGTGGGCGGAGGCCTTGCCACCATCCCGTTTTTGCAAGAAATTGCACTCAACGAAAGCTACGGCTGGTTTTCGCTTGAACAGTTGTCCGACATGATTGCCGTTTCCGAGTCTACTCCCGGTCCCATCGGCGTAAACATGGCGACTTATGCAGGCTACAACGCAGGCTTTCAGGTCGGCGGCATCGGTACGGGAATCCTCGGCGGCATTATTGCCACTCTCGGCATCATCTGCCCTGCCATCATCATCATTTGCATCATTTCGAAGTTCCTCGAAAAATTCAAGGACAACAAATTCGTAAACTACGCCTTCTACGGCATCCGCCCTGCGGTTGCAGGTCTTATCACCGGTGCCATGGCAAGCGTTTTCGTCGCCGCCATCTTCCTTTTCGGAGAAAACGGTGCGATCTCCGGCATCAACATCACGGCATCGATTGCTTTCGTAGTCCTCACGGCACTTTGCGCCATCTTCAAAAAGCTTCACCCCATTGTTTTCATTGCTATGGGAGCTCTGATCGGCATACTTTTTGGACTGTAATAAACGGAGTTTACAATGACATCAATAGAAACTATAGCAAAAAAAGTTCAGTCGGAAGGACGCCACGCATTTTTCCTTGACATCGACGGAACAATGATCGTTCCCCTGTCGGAAAACGGCGTTTCAAAAAGGCTCGCATCGGCAATTTCCGAAGGGCAGAAAAAAGGACATATGTTTTTTGTGAACACAGGGCGCGCCCTCGGTTATATTCCGTTGTCGCTTCTGAATTCTGCGGATTTTGACGGGGTGGTCTCGGGACTCGGAGGACACATCCTTTATCGGGAAAAAGTCATTCACTCGTCTTTCCTCACCGAAAAAACCATCTGCTCTCTTTGCGAATATTGCGAAGAGCATGGCGAATCGATCATCTTCGAATGCGAAGCACACGACGAGCATGGCGGAAGATTTTCGATCGGCGATTCAGGCTTTTTCGGAGTAAACCGAGACTTTGACAAAAAAGAAGAGCTTTATTCCGCCATGCGCGGACAGAACGCCATAAAAATCACCGTCCCCTATGTTCCGAACCGGGAATATGCCGCTTTTCTTGAAAAGGAATTTGATATGTCCTACATAAGACCGATTTATGCCGAGGGTGCATATATCGGCAACAACAAGGGAACCGCGATTTTCAAGACCTGCGAGCTTCTCGGAATCCCCTTTGAAAACACTGTGGCGGTCGGCGACAGCGACAATGACGAGAAAATGCTTTCCTGCGCTGCAATTTCGGTTGCCATGGGCAACGCCCCCGAGCACATAAAGGAAAAGACCACCCTTGTCTGCGACCGGGTGGAAAACGACGGTGCAGCAAAGCTTATCGAAACACTTGTCGGATAGGAGAACACAATGATAAAAAACAAAAACTTACCTCACGCCATATTTCTCGACATTGACGGAACACTTATAAAAAACGGAGCTGTCGCCTCCATAATCTACGGAGACATTCCCGAAAGAAACAAAAAAGTCATCATCAAAGCCCAAAGTCTTGGTCACAAGGTTCTGATAAACACCGGAAGAGCTTACGCCTGCCTTCCCGAAGCCTGCTTTGACGGAAGCATCCGTTTTGACGGCTTTGTCACAGCGCTGGGAAGTCATGTGGAGGTGGAAGGGAAATCTGTTTTCGAACAGATCATCCCCCACGATATCCTTTGTGAGATACTGGACTTTGTGCTCTCAAACAAGCTTTCCTGCCGTTTTCAGGGACATCATTCGAGAATATATGCAGATCCCGAAAAGACAATTCCGACACTTTGGACATGGGTGGATTCGAAGGAAAAATTCTTTGAACATCTCGGAAATGACCACATAGCAAAAATCACGATTGACCGCAATTTTACGGGAGAATATCTCGATTTTATCTGCGAAAGGCTGAAAGTTTACCGCCATTCCCCCACAATGGGCGAGGCTACCACAAAAGGGTGTAATAAGGAACGCGGTATGCTGCTCGCGCTTGATGCTCTCGGAATCCCTGTCGAGCGCAGTATCGCCATGGGTGACAGCATCAATGACCTTGATGTGCTGCGCGCCGCGGGAACTTCTGTTGCCACAGGAAATGCAAGCGACGAGGTAAAAGCCATCTGCGACATGGTGACCCTTTGCGATATTGATGGCGGTGTCGGTGCGGCCATTGAAGAGCTGCTTTTATGAAATTTGCAAAAAAACAGAAAAAATTTCAAAAAAGCTCTTGACAAATTGATACCGCGGATATATAATGCTTAACATCAATTTGAAACATTCAACCGATGCGAAAGGAATCAACATCCGATGCTCACAATGACAAGAAACTTCTTTTATAGCTTCTTTTTTGGCTTTGCTTTTTACTTTAGCAAGGTCTTTCGTCGTTGTGCTTAAAATCAGGAAGCTTGATTTTTTGAAGGAAATATAAAACGATGAAAGACCGCAGCAAGATTAAAAGCCGCGGTCTTGTTTTATTCTCCCGCAAGGGAAAATGCAAAAAAGAAATTTATCAATTACCGAAAGGAAGAAAACATCATGGTAATCGTATTAAAGAACAACTACGACAAGGTACAACTCGACAAGCTCACATCCTGGATCCGCGAAATGAAGATCGAACCCCATTTCACCCACGGCGAAAGCCAGACCATCATGGGTCTTGTGGGTGACACCTCAAAGATCGATGTGGATATGCTCGGTGCCCTCGACATCGTTGAAAGCATCAAGCGCGTTTCCGAGCCCTACAAGCAGGCAAACAGAAAATTCCACCCTGAAGACACTATCATCACTCTTGAAAACGGTACCAAGATAGGTGGCGGAAACCTCATGGTCATGGCAGGCCCTTGCTCTATCGAATCGGAAGAACAACTCACCGAGATCGCCCTCGCCGTCAAAAAGAGCGGTGCAAATGTGCTGCGCGGCGGCGCATTCAAGCCGAGAACCTCTCCCTACGCTTTCCAGGGAATGCGCGAGGACGGACTTGCACTTCTCGTCAAGGTCAAGGAAAAGACAGGACTTCCCGTTGTCACCGAAATCATGGACTACGAACATCTTCCTTACTTCAAGGATGTGGATATCATCCAGGTCGGAGCCCGCAATATGCAAAACTTCGAGCTTTTGAAGCACCTGGGCAGATGCAACAAGCCCATTCTTCTCAAGCGCGGACTTTCCAGCACTCTTGAAGAACTTCTCATGAGCGCCGAATACATCATGTCCGAGGGCAACGAAAAGGTCATTCTTTGCGAGCGCGGCATCCGTACCTTTGAAACTGCCACAAGAAACACTCTTGACATTTCGGCAGTGCCGCTTCTCCATCAGATGACACATCTTCCCGTCGTTGTTGACCCCAGCCACGCCACAGGCAAGGCAGCTCTTGTTCCCTCGATGGCTCTTGCAGGAATCGTTGCAGGTGCTGACGGTCTCATCATCGAAGTACACAACAATCCCCAAAAGGCTCTTTGCGATGGCGCTCAGTCGCTCACTCCCGCCCAGTTCGACGACCTCGCAGGCAAAATCGACGGCGTAAAAGCTGTGGCTTACAGATAAAAAACGAAAGGGAAAACTACATGACAACAGTTGATGTCAACGCCTCAACAAAATACAGCGTGCATATCGGAAAAGGACTCCTCAAAGCGTCAGGAGAGATGATTTCAAAGGTCATCTCTCCCTGCAAGGCAGCCATCATCTCGGATGACACGGTTCTGCCGCTTTATGGAAAGGCAGTAAGAGAAAGTCTTGAAAAATGCGGCTTTTCGGTAGTCGAATATGCTTTTCCGAACGGAGAAGAATCAAAAAACATTTCAACCTTCGCAAAAATTCTTGAATTTCTCGCCTCCTCAAAGCTTTCGCGCACCGACATCGTCGTTGCTCTCGGCGGCGGTGTGGTCGGAGATATGGCAGGCTTTTGCGCCGCAACCTATCTCAGGGGCATCCGCTTCGTCCAGATACCCACAACCATCCTTGCCGCCTGCGATTCGTCTGTGGGCGGAAAAACTGCGGTCGACCTTGAGGCAGGAAAGAATCTTGCAGGGGCTTTTCATCAGCCGTCAATCGTCATCTGTGACACCGACACCTTTGAAACTCTCGACAAAAGACAAATTTCCTGCGGCTATGCCGAAATAATCAAATATGGCGTCATCTGCGACGAAAAGCTCTTCGAAAAGCTTTCGGATAACTGCAACGACATCGAAGACATCCTTTCGGTCTGCGTTTCGATCAAGCGCGACATTGTCGAAAGAGACGAAAAGGAAAGCGGCGACCGAAAGCTTCTGAATCTCGGGCACACTTTGGGACACGCCATCGAAAAGCACTCAAATTTCAGCCTCACCCACGGAGAAGCCGTGGCGATAGGCATGGTGATGATCGCAAAGCTTTCGGAAGCCTTGGGAATCGGCGAAAACATCACGGCAAGACTTTTGCCGATACTTTCAAAATATTCTCTCCCCTGCAGCTACAACATCACAGCTGATAAGCTTTTTGATATCGCCACAGGAGATAAAAAGGTTGACGGTTCGTCCATAACGCTTGTGCTTCCCGAAAAAGTGGGAAAGTGCAGACTTGCGAAATATTCTTTGAGCGAGTTTTCAAAACTCCTTTCCGAAAACATCTGACGGAGACAGCATGGAACAGAATAATATAACAATCACCCTTGCCCAGAAAATGACACTTCGGGGCAAAGTGGAAATAGTATCATCAAAATCGGAGCTGCACAGGCTTATTTTCTGTGCCTGTCTTGCAGACCGCCCCTGCTCGATTTCTTACAATTCCACCCTTTCCAAAGACATAAATGCCACAATTTCATGTTTTCGGGCTTTGGGTGCCGAAATTGAGCTGAGCGATGGGAAAATATTGATAAACAAACCTCTTGATACAGAATATATAAGGAAGGAACTTCCCAAAAACACCGAGATCTTCTGCAACGAAAGCGGATCTACCGCACGCTTCATCCTGCCGCTTATTTCGCTTTTGTGCGAAAACGGCGCAGCACTCACAGGTGCCGGAAAATTGCCCGAGCGTCCTTTTTCGGATCTTTGCGAAAGTCTTTCGGCACACGGAGCCGTCTTTTCGGGAGACAAAATGCCGATTGTCGTTCAAAAAAGCTCCAATCCCTGCGACGGTGCAGTTTTTGAGATCAGCGGAAACATAAGCTCCCAGTATCTTTCGGGACTTCTTTTTATCCTTCCCCTTTGCAAAAACGTAACTATCCGACTGACCACACCTCTTGAATCGGCAGGATATGTCGATATGACCATTGATGCCATGAGAAAATTCGGCGTCGAAGTCACCGAAAAGGACGGAATATATTCGGCAAGCGGAAAATACCGCGTGATATCCGAAAAAATGCACTCTTTCGGTGACTGGTCAAACGCAGCCTTCTTCCTTTGCGGCGTAAAAGATCTGCCCATCACTGTATCAGGAATTGATTGCAATTCCCTGCAGCCCGACAAAAAAATACTTGATGTTCTTTCAGACTGTGGTATAATAATTGAAGAAAAAGCCGATTCGGTGACAGTAACGCGCGCAAAAGAAACCCGACCTTTCAAATTTGATGCAAGCGAAAATCCCGATCTTGTGCCCATCCTTTGTGTGCTTGCGGCATCGATTGCAGGCGACAGTGTGATAACAAACACCCACCGCCTGCGCTTCAAGGAAAGCGATAGAGTTGCAACCGTTATCGATATGATAAGCACTCTTGGCGGCAAAATCCGTGAAGAGGGCGACAGTCTCTGCATCTGCGGAAAAGGACACCTTTCGGGCGGTATCGTCAACAGTCACAACGACCACCGCATCGCAATGTCTACCGCCATTGCATCCCTTTTCTGTGAAAATGAGGTTTCAATCAACGGTGCGCAAGCAGTATCGAAATCTTATCCCGACTTTTTTGAAATTTTCAAAACCCTTACGGAGGAAGACTGATGAACACTTACGGAGATAACATAAAGCTTTGCGTTTTCGGTCAATCCCACGCGGCGTACATCGGTGTCACCATCGACGGCCTGCCCGCGGGAACACCGATAGACGAGGAATATGTGGCAAAGATCATGGCACTTCGCGCCCCCGGAAATTCTCCCCTTGCCACAAAGCGCAAGGAACCCGACAAGGTTGAATTTCTTTCGGGTATTGTCGACGGCAAAACCATCGGCACCTCAGTCTGCGCCATCATCCGCAATTCCGACAGCCATTCATCCGATTATTCAAGCATTATGGGCAAGCCCCGTCCCTCCCACGCTGATTTCCCGGCATACATAAGATACGGTGAAAATTTCGATCTTCGCGGCGGAGGACAGTTTTCGGGAAGACTCACCGCTCCCATCTGCATTGCAGGCGCAATTGCACTTTCAAATCTTGAAAAACAGGGGATAACTGTTTCCGGCCACATAAGTTCGGTGGGAAATGTCTGCGACATTCCCTTTTCGCCCATTGACGACGAAAAAGAACTTGCCGAAAAGCTGAACCAAGTCTCTTTCCCTGTCATCGACGATGCGGCAGGTGAAAAAATGAAAGAGATAATAACCAAAGCCTCAGAAAATCTCGATTCTGTCGGCGGCGTTATCGAATGTAAGATCACGGGACTTCCCACAGGAGTCGGCGAGCCGATGTTCGGAGGAATTGAAAATGTCATTTCGCGCATGATGTTCGGAATTCCCGCTGTAAAGGGCATCGAATTCGGTGCAGGCTTTGCCGGAAGCACAATGACAGGCTCGCAGTATAACGACAGCTATTATTACGATAATGACGGTAATGTCCGCACCAAGACCAATAACGCGGGCGGAATCTGCGGCGGCATGGCAACGGGTATGCCCGTCATCTTCCGTGTGGCAATAAAGCCAACCCCATCCATCGCCCGTGCGCAGGAAACGGTTGACCTTGCCTCCGGCAAAAACACTATCATCGAGATCAAGGGCCGCCACGACCCATGTATCGCATCGCGTGCCGCAGTGGTTGTGAGAGCCGCCGCCGCTTTTGCGATATTCGATCTTTTGCAAAATTGAAAGAAAAGGTAAGGTGACAAAAATGCAGCTTGATCTTGAAAAAATACGCGGCATGATAAATGACATAGACGATCAGATCATCGAGCTTTACAAAACACGCCTTGCGCTCTGCGACGAGGTGGCTGCTTTCAAAATCAAGACCGGAAAAGCGGTGCTCGATTCAAGCCGAGAAGCTTTGATAATCGATCGCCTGACATCAAAAGTCGGCGAAAAAGAGCGCGACGCTGTGGCAGGGCTTTACAAAAGGATCTTTGAGATCAGCCGTGCGCGTCAATCAGCGCTTGTTTCGGGAATCAACGATTTTTACAAAAGCATCCGCGAAAAAGCGCAAAAAAACACCCCTTTCCCGAAAGAGGCGGCGGTTGCCTGCCAGGGAGTTGAGGGAGCATATTCAAGCATTGCCTGCAAAACTCTTTTTGAAGAGCCCGCGGCAATATATTTCGAAAATTTTGAAAGCGTTTTCAAGAGCGTTTCGGCAGGCCTTTGCAAATACGGCATCCTCCCCTTTGAAAACAGCATCTACGGAAGTGTTTCGGAGGTATATGAAATGCTCTCGCGCTTCGAGGGTCATGTGGTACGCTCGGTGAAATTGCCGATACATCATGCGCTTCTCGCAAAAGAGGGCACCTCGGTGTCGGGCATAAAAGAAGTCTATTCCCACCGCCAGGCCATCGGTCAATGCAGCATCTTCCTATCGCAAAACAAAAACCTCAAGGTCATCCCCTGCGAAAACACCGCAGTTGCCGCAAAAATGGTGGCTGAAAGCGGAAGAGATGACATCGCCGCCATCTGCTCGCCCACCTGTGCCGAAAAATACGGTCTTTCGGTGCTCAAAAAAGATCTTCAGAACAGCAGTGTGAATTATACCATGTTCTATTGCATCTCAAAAGAACCCGAAATTTTCGAGGGCATCACAAAGACAGCCTTCATGTTCAACATCAAAAACGAGGCAGGCTCACTTGAGGGAGTGCTTTCGCGCTTCTCGATGGCAGGCATCAACCTCACCAAGATCGAAAGCCGTCCCATTCCCGGCAAGGATTTTGAATTCATGTTCTATGCCGAGGCAGACACCGACGGCATCAGCGACAAGATGCTTGAGCTCTTCACCCAGTTTGAAAACGAGCTCGATTCCTTCAAATTCATCGGCGCTTACAAAGAAGTTTGCGCGGAATAACGCGATAAGAAGCCGATCCTTCTTTACCGTTGTCGGGCTTTCACCAAATCAAAAGCATATAAAAAAGCTGAGTCAAATACACTTGACTCAGCTTTTTATTTTGTTCAGATATTGACTATTTTTTCCCCGTCAAACTGCAAAACGCCGATGCCGGAGCCCATGTTACCTCCGTTTTTAATATATGCCACAAGATTGCGGCGAAGAGATGTGTCCTGTGGAGCTTTTTCGAAGTTTTCATCAAATTCCACTCCGAAAATGCGCCAGAAATTGTCGTTTGTCGGGTCGTCCTCTGTTCTCACCACATCAAACATTGCGGCGAACTTGCGAAGATTTGAATTTTCCGAAAAAACCTTGACAGTTTCGGGATAAAGGATCCACGAATGGCAATTCACAGTCATAATGTCACCCTTGAGGACGCCTTGTTCTTTATAGAAAGCATATGCCTTTTTCAAAGAGGCATAAACCTCCTCCACAGGAAGTCTTCCGCCCGACGGAATGTGGCAATCGAACGAAACATCTCCTTTTTTGACTCCGCGGTATTCGTCGTGCGGGAAAGGAATAACACCGATCTCCATTCTTCCGAAGCCAAAAAGAGTTGTGAGAAAGAAACGTCGAAACCAGCGCTTGAAAACGAATGTCCCGCGGATTCCGTAAAGCTCCTTGCACTCATTAAGCTTGCAGGCAAGGTCGCTCATCGAGCAATAAAACAGCTCGTCATCATAGCCTTTGTTTTTATAGATGCAATAAAGTGTTCTGGCGCAGAAAAGAAGAAAGGTCATATCGATTGTGTAGCGGTGAAGTGACATCTTTTCCGAGATCTTGTCAAGAAGATCGTGGTAGCATTCACCTTTTCCGAAATAATCCTCCTGCGCGTCAAGAAACATGGTTGCACAAGAATTGTCAAAAAGGACCTTTGAAAGACATTCTTCAAAATATTCCGCGTCTTCCGCAGGAAAATTTATCTTTTCGCAAAGCTCTTTTATCATTTTCTTCCACTCTCCATAATGGTATTCTGCTTCAATTCTCCAAGTTGCTCATCTATCGAATATCCGGTTGGAGTTATTTTTCCGTCGCTGTAGGTATAAAAACTGACCGATGCATTTGTGGGCCAGTCGACCTCCATCATTCTGTCGAGATCTCCGAATCTCGCAAAAGTCTCAAAAGATCTCACCACTGTTGCGTGAGATGTAATCGCAACAGTCTTTCCATCGTTTTCCGATGCGATCCTCATGATAGCAGCTCTCGATCGCTCTGCCATCTCGCGAACGCTTTCCCCTTCCTCGATACAGCAGTCGGAGATATTTTCTGCCCAGATAGTTCTTTGCTCCGGGAAAAGGGTCAGAAGCTCGTCTATATTGTGTCCTTCCCATTTTCCCGCATATATCTCTCGCAAACCGACATCGGTAATTATGGGACACATTCCGAGTCTTTCGGAAATAGGGCACGCTGTGTTGAAGGCGCGCAGAAGATCACTCGAATAAAGCTTGTCGATCTTGAAATTTTTTGTGATATATTCAGCAGTCTTCGTCGCCTGTGCCACACCAAGCTCGGTGAGAGGAAAATGCGAATGGCCGGCAAAGAGGCGGGCAAGATTTGCGGCGCTCTGACCGTGGCGTACAAGAATTATGTTTGTCATATTATCACCTCAAAGCTCTTTCGCGATGGATTCAAAAGTATATCCTGCCAGCTTCGGTTTTTGCGGATTTTCTGCGTTGTAAAGCTCTGCCATCTTGTCAAAAGTAAGATCAGAATGCTTTTCAGCAAAATCTTTAAGTACAAAAATGTACTTTTCGCACTCGTCGAGATATTTGCTTACTGCGTCTTTACCGAAAGCATATGCGCCAAGAGGCTCATAGCTGTGGGATGCAACGATGTTTTCCACATCAAGCTCACGGACCTTTTTCAAAGATTCAATATATGCTTTTGCGAAAGGAACACCAGTACCGTATTTTCCGATACCCCAGAGCTGGAGACAATCGGCACAGACAAGAGTTTTTGTCCGTGTGTCAAAAATCGCCCCCGAGTCATCAGAATGACCGGGAAGAGCAATGACCTTAAGGCTTTCGCAAAGCAGATCGCCGTCGCAAAGAGCCTTCTTTCCGTCCTCGATCTTTCCGTCATGAAAAAATTTCGCGCGGAGTGCCTGCGGATATTCTTTTGCAAGAAATTCCTCGCCGCCCATGTGATCGCCGTGGAAATGGGAGGATACGAGATGGGTCGGTTCAAATCCCTTTTGTCTTATGGCGGGAACTATTCTTTCGACCACATCGCTTTCTGTCGTTGCCGAATCATAGATAACCGTTCCCTCGTCGCAAACAAAAGCAAAGACACTTGTGCTGTCACCCTCAAAAGGTACCTGCAGTCGGTAGATGTTTTCAACCACTTTTTCAAATACCGGCAAAGGACGCGCAACCACTCGGTTGATCGAAAATCCCTTTGCCGAGAAATTGGCTTCATATTCGGTGACCACATTGTCTTTCGCCCACTGAGAGTTGTGAAGATCATAGGTGATATCCGAAAGGCTATATGCCGAATCGCGCATTTCTTCCAGCGAAAAATCAAATAGAGGACGGTTGTCGGTCTTGAAAAAGATCACGCCGTCAGCAGAAAGAATGTGGCGGTAGATATTGAGAAAAGATCTGAAGGTAAGTCTTCTCTTGGCGTGTTTTTTCTTGGGCCAGGGATCGGAAAAATTAAGATATATCTCGGAAAGCTCGTTTTCTTCAAAAACCTCACAAAGCTTTTCGGCATCAATGTCCGAAAAAACCACATTGTCAAGCTCTGCATTTTTTGCCTTTTCCATCGCCATGACCATAACATCACGGACTTTTTCAACAGCGATAAAAAATTTGTCGGGATTTCTTTTTGCCGTTTCACAGACAAAGGTTCCCTTTCCGCAACCGATCTCAAGGCAAAGCTTTCTGCCTTTTGCAAGCTTTTGCCATTTTCCGGGCATTGACTCGGGAGCTTCTATAAGCAAAGCGCCACAGGCGACAATACGGTCGTCGGTGTGCTTCTTTTTTCTCATTC
>JAZSFD010000008.1:0-46690 GCA_045532035.1 Eubacteriales bacterium
TGTCCGGAGTTCGACTCTCCGCAAGAGCACCAGTTCCGTTGGTTTCGAAAGAGACCAACGGTTTTTTATTTTTGGCAAAAATTTAAGAAAACAAAAATAGCACCCGATTTTGAGTTCGGGTGCTATTCTTTTATAAATTCAATAATTTCGGTTATATCGCAACCAAGTGCCAGACAAAAACGCTCCAAAACAAAGCTGTCGTATCTTTTTACCTTGTTTTTATAATAATTATCAATAATCTGATATTGTATTCCGGTGCGCTTTGCAAGCTCATAACGGCTTATATTATATTTTTTAAGAGCCTTGTCCAAACAAATTCTGATCACAAAATCACCCCATATATATTTTAATAAGTATCTACCCTCTTGACAATCTGCCTAATTAAGTATATACTTACATAAAGATATATAGGAGGTTATATCTTGAATAAGTAGTCAATATCCTCTTGACGGTTTATTATACGGTTGTCAAGCATAATGGTGCGAGGATAAATATAACGAAAAAATAAGGAGAATGAATTATGTTTTGTACAAAATGCGGAAACGAATTAAACGAAAATATGGCTTTTTGCTCCAAGTGCGGAGCAAAGGTAGGTGAACAGGAAAATACCTCTAATGAAGCAAATGTTGTTGTAAAATCAAAAAAAAGAGTGTATTTATGATAGTTTTTGCAATTATATGAGAATGAATCCTGTTATAGTAGGATTTAACCCGACATTTGGCGAGCTTGAAAACTATGAGGAGGGCGCTAACGGAATGGTTTATTGCGAATTGGTCGCAAGCACCCGTAACGCTCTCGGAAAAACCAAAACCACTCGTTTCGGTGCTGTAATACAGGAAGTTGAAGCTGACGGAAATGTAGTGTTCAAGGGCGCAGGACGGCAGCTTGTAACACCTTTTACTGGAACAAAAATGTTAAAGAAAGTGTTAGGATTTAAGGCACTGTAAGGAGGCAGACTGTGTTTTGCTCAAAATGCGGAAATCAAATTCAAGACGGAACCCGGTTTTGTCCTAATTGCGGGAATTCATTAAATGATGTCGGTACACCTCAGTCGGCGAAAGAAGTGAAGGTTATGCTTGATCCTTCAGAGGTGGTTGTACATGATGCGGATAACCGAAAAAAAACAACATCGGGACACGCAGGTACTTACGGCATAATCTTAATGCTGATAAGCGTAATATTCAGCTTGGTTAGTATGTTCGTAATAGGCTTTGATGCCTTTATACCTATTACGATCGGTTCAACGGCTTTATTCGTGATCGGGTTTCTTATGAGAATGTTTTGCCCATAAGAAAGTTAAAACGGAGCGGAAAATAAAATCCGCTCCGTTTTTTTATTTTCCGTTATCTGTTCAGCACAAGAAATCCCAGGTTGAGATAAAAAGCGAAAAGGCTCCAGAGTGCTGTCGGGATCATGAGATATGCCGCTTTTTTATCGATGCGGTGGTAGGACGAGATGCAGGCAAAAAGCAGTATCAGCTGACCTGCCGTCAGAAGAAGTGCACCCAGAAACGCGCCTTTTTTGAAAAATGCCGTCGGCCAGAGGATATTCAGTACCATATAAAAAACAAAGGTGGAAAGAGCTTTTCTTGATGCCTCGGTTCCCTTGTCGGCAATGAAATATGCCGCAGAACCCATCAGGACATACAGAATTGTCCAGACCACGGGAAAAAGAAAGCCGGGAGGTGCAAGCGGAGGTTTGTTCAATAGATTGTAGCTATCAAAGCTGTTCCCTGCGAGTATTCCGCCGAATGAGCCTGCCGCAAGGGTTATGACGCAGGAAAGCACAAGCCGGGGGATGGATATTTTTCTTACTGTTGTATTCATAACATCTGATTACCTTTCAAAAAATCGGTTTTGTAAGGTTATTCTATGCTTTTTTTATAGTTTTTATAACATTTGCTTGACAAAAAAGACGATGTTTGTTATACTGAAGTTATAAATCATACAGTTTTGGTATGAAAAACGCGAAAGAGGAACGCAAAATGAAAATTTCCACAAAAGGCAGATATGCTCTGCGCGTCATGGTCGATCTTGCCGAAAATGCAGGCTCGGGCTTTGTTCCGCTGAAGGATATCGGCGAAAGACAGAACATCACTGTCAAATACCTTGAACAGATCATTTCTCTCCTTTCAAAAGCCGAGCTTGTCAAGGGTATGCGCGGCAACGGCGGAGGATATTGCCTGGCAAAAAAAGCATCCGATTATAAGATCGGAGAGATTTTCCGTGCCGCAGAGGGAGCTGTTGAGATCTCGGAGGACGAGAAAGAAAACGAAAAATGCTATGAATTCTGGCGCGGTTTTGAAAAGGCAATCGACAGCTATATCGACGGTCAGACCCTTGAGGATGTGCTGAAAAACAGATCTTGCTCCCGTCGTGACCCGTCTATCTGGATACTTTAAGCTTTTGAGGAGGAAAACTATGTTTAACGGAAAAATGAAAGCTGTCACCTTCAGCTTTGATGACGGCGTGACACAGGATATCAGACTTATCGAAATTTTCAACAAATACGGTCTCAAGTGCACATTCAATATCAACTCCGAGCTTCTCGGAAAGGACGGCAGACTTGAGCGTGACGGAAAATTCTGCTCGCATATCAAGGTACAGCCCCATGAGGTGGCATCGGTCTACAAAGGTCACGAGGTAGCTGTCCACACCCTTACCCATCCGAATCTGACACAGATTGCCGACGAAAAGGAGATCATCCGTCAGGTAGAAAAAGACCGCCTGAATCTTTCCGAGCTTTGCGGATATGAGGTACACGGCATGGCATATCCTTGCGGCGGTGTCAACAACGACGACAGGGTTGCAAAGATCATAAAGGAAAACACGGGAGTAAAGTTTTCCCGCACCATCACCTCGAACTATTCCTTTGGGCCGCAGGAAAATCTTTATCGTTTCAATCCCACCGTATACGCATATCCCGAATTTGACAAGATGAACACCCTTGCCGATGAATTTCTTGCCATGACTCCCGATTCTCCCAAGATTTTCTACATCTGGGCGCACGCTTATGAATTTGATCTTTGCGACGGTTGGGATGCTTTTGATGCTTTCTGCAAAAAGATCTCGGGAAAAGACGACATTTTCTACGGCACAAATTCGCAGGTACTTCTTAAATAAAGGAAACATATTATGCTTTCAAAAATCAACAGTGCAGGCATTCTCGGAATTGACGGTTATATCGTTGACGTCGAATGCTTTGCTTCTCAATCAATACCGAAATTTGACATTGTTGGTCTTCCCGGAGCATCTGTCAAGGAATCCTATAACCGAATTAAGGCGGCGATAAAATCGGCAGGACTCGAATTTCCCATGATGTCGATCACTGTCAATCTTGCCCCTGCCGATATGATAAAGCAGGGAACGGCATATGACCTTGCAATTCTCCTGGCGCTCTTAAAGCTTACGGTGTTGTGCGAATGTGATCTTTCGGAAAAATGCTTTGCAGGAGAGGTGTCGCTGAGCGGTGCTTTGAGAAAGACCAACGGCATCCTTTCTATGTGCATTGCAGCAAGAGATGCCGGCTTTTCGGAAATGTATGTGCCGTATGACAATGTCAACGAAGCATCTGTTGTCGATGGCATCGATGTTTTTGGTGTAAAGGATATTTCCGAGCTTACCATGCATCTTCTGAAGGGCAACATTCTTTCTCCTGTAAAAAGCGACAGAACAAAGCTTTTCGAGCTTTCTTATGACAAGATCCCTGATTTTTGCGATGTTAAGGGTCAGGAGCAGATAAAGCTTGCCATAGAGGTCGCTGCGGCCGGGATGCACAACATTTTGCTTGTGGGCCCGCCCGGCACGGGAAAAAGTATGCTGGCAAAAAGGATCCCGGGAATTCTGCCTCCCATGAGCTTTGACGAAGCACTTGAAACGACAAAGATATATTCAGCCTCAGGCAATATCGGCTCGGGCGAGACGCTTATCACCCGCCGACCTTTCCGGTCGCCCCATCATACCATGTCGGCGGCAGGGCTTATCGGCGGCGGCCAGATACCTCAGCCGGGAGAGATCTCCCTTTCAAACAACGGAGTTCTTTTCCTTGATGAGCTGCCTGAATTTTCAAAGGATGCCACCGATGGTCTGCGCCAGCCTCTTGAGGACGGCGAGGTTACCATAACACGCGTCGGAGGAAGATTCCGTTTTCCTGCACGCTTTATGCTTGTTTGTGCCATGAATCCTTGCAAATGCGGATATTACGGCCACCCCGTAAAGCAATGCTCGTGTTCGAGAGCCCTTATTGACAAATATCTTTCAAAGGTCTCGGGTCCTCTTCTTGATCGAATGGACATCCAGGTGGAGGTGCCGTCGCTGACATATGACAAGCTGTCCGACACAAGCCTTGCCGAAAGCTCCGAAAAGATCCGCGAACGCGTAATGACTGCCCGCGAGATCATGGCAAAAAGATATGAGGGCACAGGTATTTGTGCCAACGGAGATCTGACTCCCGCCATGATAAGAAAATATTGCGTTCTTGACGATGCGGCGCAGGAGGTTATGAAAAACGCTTTTGAAAGAATGGGCCTTTCAGCGCGCGGATATGACAGAATTCTTCGCGTGGCACGCACTGTCGCCGATATGCACGCAAGTGAGAATATCAAAAAAGAACATGTGGCGCAGGCGGTGCAGTTCAGAAATCTTGACAGAAAATATTGGAAAAACTCCTGAACGGAAGGTTGGAGAAAACGGAATACAAAAACCGGCTCGAAATTCGAGCCGGTAATTTTTTGTTATCAGAATTCAACCATCATGCCGTCGAAAGAGGTGAGAAAGCCGTTCTTTTCGGCAAGCTTTGAGAAATCTTCATACAGAACATCGTCGCCGTTGTGCGAGAAGTGATTGCAGCAGAAGACGGTCTTTTCGTCGGCGCGTCCCATGGCAATAAGCCTTTCGCGAACCTGAATGTTTTCCGAAAGATTCATATGACCGATATATCTTCTGTCGGGGATGTTGGCGTCGGTGCAGTCGAGGGATACGAAATCAAATCGGAAGTTGGTTTTTTCAAGATATTTCCAGACTTTGTCGGCAAAATAGTTTGTGTCGTTGGCATAAAACAAGGTTTTTCCGCAGGAATCCTTGATGATATAGATGAAAGGCGCCGAGGTGATATCATGCAGAGCCTCAAGGGGAATGACGGTGTAATCTCCGATTTTATATTCCTTGTACGGTTCAAGCACATGAACTCCCAAAAATTCATCATGTCCGAAGCCTACCGACGCCATATAGCTGTTTATCTTGCGCATACAGCCGTTTGCGCCGTAGAAATGAAGCTTTTCTTCTTCGCTTCTGCCAAGGCTTGAAAAGCCGGGAGTTCTCATGTATATGTCGTTTGGATAAAGATGGTCGGAATGGGAATGGGTAATGAGCACATGGCGGATATCCGCAAGGTCGATGTTGTAAAGAAGAGAGTGATAATATGTATCGGTGGGGAAATCGATCAAAAGCTTGCCGTCGATGATTGCTTGTGATCGGGTGCGGATGTTTTTTCCGCCGCGCTTGCGGGCTTTTTCACATCTTTCGCATTTGCAGAAGAGAGCAGGGATTCCTTCTGCTGCGGCGGTGCCGAGATACTGTAATTTCATTCTTGTTTTCTCCTTTTTATATGCAAAGAGTTTCGCCGGGGGCTATTGAATAAAGCTTTTTGTCACAATCAAACCAGATTGTGTAAAGGGTGGGATTATAGATCATGCTGCTGTCGGCACTGTATACAAGAGCTTCATAAGCTTTCACATAATCATATATTTCGATATTTGTTGCGTACCATATGTCATCTCTTCCCGACAACTTTTCGCAGATCATATCGAGTCTGTCCCAGTTGTTGCTGTTTTCAAATTCATAGCTATGTCCCCAGAGATAGAAAAGTCTGGGGTATCGGGCGGCGACATAGATATCTGTGTCAGTTCTTATTTCAAGGAATTTGTCGATGTATTCAAAGAGCTTTTCGTTGATGTGATGAGCGGTGGGCATCCATGCGTGCCAGTCGCAGGGGAGCAGAAAGCTGTCATTGTCGCCTCCGAGAGTTCTTGCGTATGCAATATCAAGCTCGGACAAATAATTCTTTACTGACGGATATGAAGCTCCGCTTAAAAACCTTATGATTCCGCTGTCGGGATATGCCATGCCTCTGATTATTCGTCCGAATTGCTTTTCGAGCTTTTTGCGGCATTCGAGTACATCCTGTATTCCTTCAATCGGGCGCAGAGTTCCCTCAGCGCGGTGAAACAATCCGTGAACTGCCACCTCATGACCTTTTGAAAGAATGTGTTCGTTCACTTCATCGGCGGAGAGCTTGGTTTTGCCGTCGGGATCTGTTTGGGTGAGGTTGAAGGTGCCTTTGATGCCGTATTTTGTGAGAGTTTGTGCCATTCTCACATCATGTCTGCATCCGTCATCGTAACTGAAGGTTACCGCCTTGGCTTTTCCTCCCGGAAAACGCAAAAATCTGTACTGCATATATTTTCCTCCCTTAAAAAAGCCCGTTGCAAACAAAGATCACACACCCGAAAATCGAAAAACCTCTATGCGCGCATTTCCTAAACTCCGCTCAACATAAGCTACCCTGCGGCACATCACAAGACATCCCTTAATGCTGCTTGGTTCCCCACCTGACATGGTTCGGGAGCTGCAATTGCGCAAGACTCATATCTCAACACGGAAAATTTAAGCTGCGGACCGCACAGAAGCGCCCCTCAGAACGGGAATTCGCCCCTGCTGTAGCGGATTGCAGGTACAAGGCTCCGCTAAGTCCCCGGTTAGTGTGACCTTTGTTCGCAACGGGCAAACAAAGACTTTTGATACTCAGATAGTATACCACATATTCGAAAAAAAATCAATACCAATATAAAAAATAAGAAATTTCAATTGTGATTATGCTTTTACCGCCGGCTGCCAAGGAGTTCATATTCGTGGTTGGATTATAAAAAGCCCATGCACGCCAAAATTTTGGCGTGCAGCGGCTTTTTATTGATATTGTTTTTGAAAAACGGATAATTGCGGCTTACCAACCGCCGCCGTCAAGCATAACTCCGGTCACGGTATCGTAAATGCCGAAGTTTTTGTTGGTCTTGACGATCAGATATTTGTTGTCCAGAACATACATGGTGCCGCCTGAGCTTTCGGAGGTGAACTGTCTTGCGACCTCTCCTGTCGCGGTGTCATATACATATACCGTAAATCCGCGGTCGAGGACATTGTGCTTGGCGTTTCTGTCTCTTTCAAGGCCGTAGATCTTTCCGTCCTGATAAGCGACATGGTCAACGCTTTCCATGAGAAGAACAGCGCTTTCATTCTCGGCATCGGTGACGCAAAATCTGTTTGCTCCGTTCAAATAGTTTTCCTTGAAGTAATAGCACTTACCCTCATGAATTTTCAGTGTGCCGGTGAAATGGCGATAATATTCATTGTAAGCCAGATTGTTTTCGTCGCGGTTTCCGAATAATTCATCGGTAACAATTTTATCCGAGATAAAGTTTAAGTCGATCTTGTAATATGAACAACCGCTATTGTCGGGATCGACGGTCAGATATAAATATCCGTCCGAATACTGCCATGAATGCAGATCCTTTATTTCAAGTTGTGCCAGAACATTGCCCTTGTTATCCATGCGGATGATATAATCGGCGGTGTAAGGGCGAGGATTGTGGGTGGTGTCCGAAGGTCCGGTTACCTTAAGATAGAAATAATCATCAATCAGAAGCATATCGTTGATGGTATATTTTTCGGACAGTGCTGCCACCGGCTCTTGCGACATTAAATCGTCGGATATTTTGTATATTTCATTCGCGCTGGTGTAGTAGGTTTCGCCATGCCTTGAATACAGCTTGTAAACGCTGTCCTTGCCGGCAAGCTTTTCTGTGGTTCTGAAGCTTGTGCTTTTGGTCACAGCGTCGACATTTTCGAGGGTGCTGTAATGCAGAACCTTGTTTTGCAGAAAAATCAGATATCCGCTGTTTGTTATGGCGGCAGGCCCGCTTACGGATATGTTGGCTTCCTCCGGAATCTTCGCTTCAAAGGTTATTTTCAATTCGTGTTCAAATCCCACAAAGCCGTATTTTATTGTCAATTCTGTGGTTCCGGGCTCGGGGAAATATATCTCGGCAGTTTCAAAAACAGCATTCTTGGTACGGCGGGAGGCGCTTCCGTCGGCGGACACTTCAACTTCAACACCATCGTCTAAAAGCTTGCTGAAATCATCCTGTCCCACATCGTTTTGGGGATGGAGACGATAATAGAATTTGTCTCCGACATAAACGGGGATTGTTACAGACTCGGTGATACCCTGCTTCAGGTAAGTTATACCATGAAGCTCGCGATGATCGTCGCCGTAAGTTAAGGAATATTCATAGTCTGCAAGATCTTCGAAGCCCTGAAACAGCGCGGTGCTTGTGGAGGCTTGGTACTCCTCATCGATTCTGAAAAGGGAGACCTGCATAAATGGGTCCTTGAAGCGGCTGTCAGCGTATATATTTTCTTCGCTTGCAATATCATCCTGACTGTCGCTGTCAAGAGAGGTGTTTTCATCCTCGGGTGAAACAACATCAGTGTTGATTGATTCCTCGTTAAATTGGTAGATAGGGGCGGCAACACAGCTTGAGAGCATCCCCTGACACACCGCCGCAGTTAAGAGCGCTGCAAACAATTTTGTTTTCATTTCGTATATCCTCCTTTGTCAAAAACATAATGCTATCTGACATGTTTTACGTCATTATACATTATTTTCAATGGAAAATTAAGTTTTTACAACAGACCGGGATTATGACGGCTGGTTATGCTTTTTTGTATTACTTATTTGTTTCTGTGAACTTTATATGCTCCTGTGGCGAAACGGATGACCTCGTTTCCGTCCCGGTCGTACCATATCTTATATTCGCGTTCCATCGCGTCATACCAATATTCGACCCGAAGCTCCGAGAAATTGATGCTTCCGTCGGGATTCATGTAATATTTCAGCTCGGGCTGAGGCTCGGGTTCGACGGGAGTCTGGCTGGGTTGAGTCGGTTGAACCGGTGTCTGCTGAGGCTTTGAGGTCTGCGTGCGGGAGGGATCGGTCTTGCGGGGGGAGGTGTAGCGGGTTTCGTAGGTTCTTTCGCCGTTGACATATTTTCTCTCGTACTGATAGTAGGGAGAAATGTTGCTGTATCCCTCGATTCTCCATTCAACTATCTGCTTTTTTGTGCCGGTATATCTGACTTCGCCTGTGTTTACGCCGTAAATATAACGCTCGGCATATTCGTTATAGGTTGCCATTTCGTAATACTCCGAAATCACCCATATATCATCAAGCCCTGAAATATTTGCGATATATCCGCGTTTTGTGTCGTTCATGGGAATGCCGTTTACATAGGTGATGAGGTAATACATATCAGACTCGTTATCAAAGCAGTAGTAATCCTCTGCTTTGTAGACAAGACCTGTGAGCTTTGTCTCATCGGTCATGGCACCGTTTACATATTTTCTTGCATACTGACGGTATGTATCGATCTCAAAGCCTTCAAGCACCCATTCTTCTGCCGCAAGCTCAGAAATCTGTGCGGAGGAAACGGGCTTTCCGTCCACATAGAGAAGTCTTTGCATATTGTCGCCGTCGATGCTGACATAATACGCGCTCTCAAAGGTTCTGCCTGTGTAGCAGGTTTCGTCGGTCATTTCGCCGTTTACATACTTTCTGGCGTATTCTCTGAAGGTATCGGTCTCATAGCCTTCGATCACCCATTCGGTTTCTCCCATGGCAACCGATGTTTCGACATAGTCTGCGGGAGCGCCGTTGAGATAAAGGGTTCTTGTGGTGATACCTGTGTCAAGGTCGACGCTGTAAAAGATTTTTGCTTCGTCTTCGGTGTATTTTGTTGCCGAATCGCTGATTCTGTATTCGTCGGTTGCTTTTCCGTCAACAAAAAGATGCTCTATGGCATAAAAGGGATATTTTTCCTCATACCCTTCGATCTTCCATTCCTCAACGCTGTTGTCGGAAGCTTTGTTTTCCGCCTCGTCGGGCTTCAAAAAGCTGATGTCAAAGGGGAGAATTGCCTGGAGCTTGTCGTGGAGTGCGGGATTTGTTGCAACCACAACGCCTATTCCTGCAAGCAATATGAGAATTACCAATAAGATCACGGCAACAGTAATGCCGATGAATAGCTTTTGCTTTTTTTCGTTCATTTTTTTCTTCTTTTTTCTTTCTTTTTTGATTTTTTTGGACTTTTCGGGAATCTCTTCGCTGTCGGGCGGAACGGGCAAAGGTCCTGTGTCTACCGACGGCATTGGTGGATCCTTTTGCGAGGGAGGCGGAGGAGAAGGCGAGGAAACCGTTTTTTTATTTGGAACGGTTTTTAAGGGGACGAACGCAACAGTTGCTGTTGTTTTTTTCTGTTCTGCAAAGTGGGTGTTGGTTTTATTTTCGGGCTTTTTCACAGAAGAGCCGCCTTTTAATATCACGCCCTCGCCGTTTTCGCCAATGGAATAGTCGGTGTATTGCAGATGCCTTCCGTTTTTCAACATATCGGCAACGGCTTCAAGCTCCTGCCGCATTTTTTCGGCAGATTCAAACCTTTGTGACGGATCGGGATGACAAGCTTTTATTATCACATGGGCAAATCCGTTACTTGCAAGAGCTGGTTTTTTCGGTAGTTCACCGCCCAGCCTTTTTTCGAGAGCGCGTTCATAGTCGGAGGATCTGACTGCTTCGGGATAATCGGGCAGAAAGGCGATCCTGCCGTTGTTCATGAGCTTATAAAGGACTGCGCCGAGAGAAAAAATGTCTGCTGTGGCGCCGTAAGGCTGTCTGAGCTGCACCTCGGGCGCCATATAATCAAAGGTGCCCTTGGCAGAAAACTCGCTGATGGTATTTTCGAAATTGCGTGCTACACCGAAGTCTCCGAGCTTATAGTCGCCGGTCGGTGAGATGAAGATGTTCTGGGGCTTGACATCGCGGTGGATTATATTGTTTTTGTGGCAAAGCTCAAGCGCATGGCACATATCGATGCCCAGCTTTATGACCTCCTCTTCTCCCGGGAAGAGCGAGCCGAAATGCTTGCTTATCGGCACAAGCTGCTCCATACGGATGAAAATGTCATAGCCTTTTCCATCAGAGTGCCGTCGGATCTCATGGTCTTCATAGCAGACGATGTTGGTGTTACCCTTGAGCTGTTCCATCATCTTGAATTCCTTGATTATGTTTCTTGTGAGATCGCTGTAATATTCGTCGAGATTCTGTTCGGTCATTCCGCTCGAAAAGCCCATGGCATCGGGGTCGTTCCCGACAGAGATTATTTTCATCGCGGAGGTGTAGCGCCCTGAGATGTCCTCTTTTTCTATTTTGTAGACCTGCCCATGGGAGCCGCTGCCGATATATTCTTTTATATACCAGGAGCCGAAAAATGGCGCGAGGCTTTTGTAGTATGCATCTTTCACGGCAGGTCTCCTTTCATCGTTTTTGTGGGGCATCAACAGTAAGAGGTGTGTAAAAGAAGCGTTATTTCTTTGAGGCGATGGCCAGTGCTTCGTCGATGGTTGCGGCGAAGTTTTCTTCTCCTACCTTGTCAAAAAACATTGCTTTCTTCATTACCTTCATGGGTTGTTCCTGCACGTGGGCAAAGATCATTCTTACGCCTTTTGCTTTGCAGCCGTCGAAAACGGCGGTCAGAACTTTGAGAGCCGAAACATCAAGGGATTGTACATCGTGCATACGGAGGATTATGTATTTTGTGTTTTCGTCGGGAGATATCTGTGCAAGCTTTTCGGAGCTTGAGAAAAAGAGCGGACCGTCGATCTCATAAACCTGAGTATCATCATTGAACGGTTTGCCGTCGGAGCGTTTTTCCCAGAGGCGGAGGGTGGTAACATCCGTCATTCTCTTAAGGAAAAGGATGACTGTGAGAAGAAGACCGATTTCGATTGCTACGACCAGGTCAAAAATGACGGTCAGCGCAAAGGTCACGACAAGCACGAGAATATCGCTTTTGGGAGCCGTTTTGCAGATTTTCACAAACTGACGCCATTCGCACATATTGTAGGCAACCACAAAAAGGATTGCGGCGATTATAGGCATGGGAATCCATGCCGCATAGGGCATGAGCACAAGGAGCACAAGCAGAAGCACAAGCGCGTGAACGATGCCCGAAACAGGAGTCCGTCCGCCGTTTTTGACATTGGCGGCGGTG
Source organism: Eubacteriales bacterium (assembly GCA_045532035.1). Lineage (GTDB taxonomy): Bacteria > Bacillota > Clostridia > Oscillospirales > CAG-382 > UMGS1052. The sequence continues at coordinate 12,158 of JAZSFD010000008.1, forward strand.
CGGGCGATGGCGCCTGTGGCGGGGATTCCGCCGAAGAGGGCGGAGCAGATATTTCCGGCGCCCTGGGCGATGAGCTCGGTGTTGGAATTATGCTTGTCGCCAATCATGCCGTCTGAGACCACACACGAGAGAAGTGATTCGATGGCGGCGAGAATTGCGATGGTAAATGCCGAGGGAAGAAGCTCGCGTACAGTTTCAAAACTGAAGGTTGGAGCCGAAAATTCGGGAAGACCTGTGGGTATCTTGTGAAGATCGCCGATGGTTGCAACCTCAAGTCCGCAGAGCTTGACAAGAGCCGTTCCTGCAATTACCGCGATTAGTGATCCGGGAATAAGCTTTCCCGCTTTTCCGAACTTTGGCCATACGATAAGAATGGCAAGACCGAAAAGACCGACAAGAAGGCTCATCACATTGAGAGTGCCGATGTTTTCGATGACAGCCTCGGCTTTTTCAAGAGTTTCGACAGGCTTTGCCTCGCCGAAATTAAGTCCCAGAAAATCCTTAATCTGACCGATGGCGATGGTGAGGGCAATACCGGAGGTGAAGCCCGTGGTTATGGTAAGAGGTATGTATTTGATGAGGGCGCCGAAACGGCAAAGACCCATGAGGATGAGGATGATGCCTGCCATAACGGTGGCGAGGGCAAGTCCGCTCATGTCATATTGGGCATAGATTCCCGCGACGATGGTGGCAAAAGCGGCGGTGGGTCCCGAAATGTTGACATTGCTTCCGCCGAGAAGCGCAATGACAAAGCCTGCAAAAATGGCGGTATAAATTCCTCTTTCGGGAGATACGCCCGATGCCATTGCAAGGGCGATCGAAAGGGGAAGTGCAATGATGGCAACGATCACACCTGCGATAACATCCGACGCGAACTGCTTGCCGCTGTAATTTTTAAGTAACGATAGTGTTTTGGGTTGGAAAACTTTCATAAAATGTTGCGGCATTTCTGCCGTTGTCCCTCCAAAAAATAGATTTGTTCTAATGATATTTCATTTTATATTATAATTCAATCGTATATATAAGTCAACCTGAAGATAGGGATTTTTTCGCAAGAAAAGGACAATTTTTTGCCGGAAATCGATCGTGTTTTTGGCCAACGCTCCGAAGACTGCTGTCCGAGAGAAGGATTCCGGTTTGTTTTTCGGATAATGGAGAGCGTTTGTGTCAAATGTTTTTTGCATATCCTCGGCAGCTGCGAAAAGGGTAAAAAAAGACAGCTTGTGAAAATCACAAACTGTCTCAGTATGGCTAATATTTAATAGTCTATATCAACAAACAAATGCATATAACAGACTCAGCCCTTACCGCAAAGCTTACTTATACTTACGCTTGCGGGCAGCCTCGGACTTTTTCTTGCGCTTTACGCTGGGTTTTTCGTAGTGTTCTCTCTTACGGAGCTCTGTGAGTACACCGCTTCTTGCACACTGTCTCTTGAATCTGCGAAGTGCGCTGTCGAGATTTTCACCGTCTTTGAGTTTAACTTCTGCCATTTTTTTCCCTCCCTCCGCATAGGCAAAGAGATAATTGTATTTTTGTGCTACAATGTATTATATAACAATAAGTTGAACTTGTCAAGGGCTTTTCAAAAGAAAATTTCCCAAAACAGGCATTTTTCTTATTGATTATATCGAAAAATCACTTAACAACAATGTTGATGAGCTTGCCGGGGACGAAAATTTCCTTGACTGTTGTCTTGCCCTCAAGGAATTTTGTGAAGTTTTCATCGGCTCTGACGGCGGCGATTGCGCCATCCTTGTCGATGTCTGCCGCAAGTGTTACGGTGCCGCGGAACTTACCGCAGATCTGCACGCCGTATTCAACTACAGAATCAACGGTCTTTGCTTCGTCATATGTGGGCCACTTTTCGATAGAAAGGAAGCTTTCCTCGCCAAGCGAGTGCCACATTTCTTCTGTGAGGTGAGGAGCAAAGGGGTTGAGGAGAGTGATGAAGGTCTTGAGCTCGTCAACAGTGAGAGAACCGACCTCATAGATCTCGTTGATGAGGCTCATCATGGCGGCAATGGCTGTGTTGAACTTCATCTCCTCGATGTCGCGCGAGACCTTCTTGATGGTCTTGTGGAAGGATGATTCAAGCTTTTCTGTGGCGCCCTTGTCATTTGCGATGTCCGCAAGGCCGGCAACACGCTCGATAAAGCGCTTACAGCCCTTTACGCTCGAATCGCTCCAGGGAGCAGCCGAAGCATAATCGCCCATGAAGAGTATGTAAACTCTCAATACATCTGCGCCGTATTCTTCAACAACATCGTTGGGGTCAACAACATTGCCCTTGGATTTACTCATCTTATCGCCGTCGGGACCAAGGATAAGACCCTGCGCCGTACGCTTTGCATAAGGCTCGTCCACCGGCACTTCTCCGATATCATAAAGGAAGCGGTGCCAGAAGCGCGAATAGATCATATGGCGGGTAACATGCTCCATACCACCATTGTACCAGTCAACCGGGAGCCAGTACTTAAGCTTATCGGGATCTGCAAAAACGCTGTCGTTGTTTGCGTCGATATAGCGCAGGAAATACCAGGAGGAGCCTGCCCACTGAGGCATGGTGTCTGTTTCTCTCTTTGCATCTCCGCCGCACTTGGGACACTTGCAGTTGACGAACGAATCAATCTTTGCAAGCGGGCTTTCGCCGCCTTCTCCCGGCGCGAAGTTTTCCATGTCGGGAAGACGAAGCGGAAGCTCTTCATAAGGCACACCGACCATGCCGCACTTTTCGCAGTGTACGATCGGGATGGGCTCGCCCCAATATCTCTGACGGTTGAACGCCCAGTCCTTCATCTTGTACTGTACGCCCTTTTCGCCGATACCCTTTTCGGTAAGGAACGAGAGCATTTTTTCGATGGCTTCCTTCTTGGTTGCAATGCCGTTGAGAAAATCGGAATTGACCATTTCTCCGTCGCCGGTGTATGCTTCTGCGGAAATGTTTCCGCCCTTGATGACCTCGATGATGTCGATGCCGAATTTCTTGGCGAAATCATAGTCGCGCTCATCGTGAGCAGGAACAGCCATGATGGCACCTGTGCCGTAGCCCATCATTACATAGTCGGAAATATAGATCGGGATTTCTTTTCCGTTGGCGGGATTGATGGCAGAAATGCCGTCGATGCGCACACCTGTCTTGTCCTTAACAAGCTGGGTTCTTTCGAACTCGGTCTTCTTGGCACATTCAGCCTTGTAAGCCTCAAGCTCTGCGATATTCGCGATCTTGTCGGCATATTTTTCGATAATGGGATGCTCGGGAGCGATTACCATGAAGGTAACGCCGAACATAGTGTCACAACGGGTGGTGTAGATGCGAAGCGATTCATCGCAGTTTGTGAGAGCGAAGTTGACGAAAGCGCCTTCGCTTCTGCCGATCCAGTTTTCCTGCTGAAGCTTGACATTGGGGAGATAATCCACCTTTTCAAGACCCTGGAGGAGCTTGTCGGCATATTCGGTTATGCGGAGATACCAGACATCCTTTGACTTCTGGACGATATCGCTGTGGCAGATATCGCATTTTCCGCCCTGGGAATCTTCATTGGAAAGAACGACTTTACAGTGAGGACAGTAGTTTACAAGAGTTGTGGCGCGGAAAACGAGCCCCTTGTCAAACATCTTGCGGAAGATCCACTGGGTCCACTTGTAATATTTGTCGTCGGTGGTGTCGATAACTCTTGTCCAGTCAAAGGAAAAACCGACTCTCTTGAGCTGAGAGGTGAACTTTTCGATGTTCTTGTCGGTAACTTTTCTTGGATGGATGCCTGTTTTTATGGCATAGTTTTCTGTGGGAAGACCGTAAGCGTCAAAGCCCATGGGGAAAAGGACATTAAAGCCCTCCATGCGTCTTTTTCTCGAGATTACCTCAAGTCCCGAATAAGCCTTGATATGGCCGACGTGCATACCTGCACCGCTGGGATAAGGGAATTCCACAAGGCCGTAGAATTTCGGCTTTGTATAATCATCGCTGGCATGGAAAATGCCTGCTTCTTCCCATTTGTCCTGCCATTTTTGCTCGATCTGTTTGAAATCGTGTTTCATGGTTTTTCTGTTTCTCCTCTATATATCAATTAAAATTTCTGTCAGTCTTCTTTCTGGATATATTCGACGGGTGTTCCCTCTGCCCAGAGCTTTTCGAGCTTGTAGAAATCTCTTGATTCTCTGCCGAAAACATGGACGATAACACTGTCAAAATCCAGCAGCACCCAGGAGCCGTCGCCTCTGCCTTCAACGCGGGAGGGATCTATGCCCTCAAGTCCGAGCTTGTATTCAACCTCATCTGCAAGGGCGTTTACTTGGGTTCTCGACGAACCGCCGGCGATGACAAAATAGTCGGCAATGACCGTCTTTTTGTTGACATTTATGATCTTTATGTCCTTGGCTTTTCTTTCGTCAAGGATTTCTGCGATGCGAAGAGCAAGAGCCTTGCCTTTTTCGAGAATTTCTTCTTCTTTTTCATCGATGGGAGCCTGAGCTACACTTCCGATGGTCTCTTCAGTCATCTGTTCTATTTTTATTTCTTCCATTTGGTTTTCCTTTCTTTTATGCTGCCTGTTCGGTTTTATGCTGCCTGTTCGGTGTCTTCGGGGTTTTCAGCAGGTGCTTCCGTTGCCTCAGGTGTTTCGGTTTCCTCGGGCGTTTCGGTTACCTCAGGTGTTTCGGTTTCCTCGGGTGTTTCGGTTTCCTCAGGAGTTTCGGTTTCCTCGGGTGTTTCGGTTTCCTCGGGTGTTTCGGTTTGCTCAGGAGTTTCGGTTTCCTCAGGAGTTTCGGTTACCTCGGGTGTTTCGGTTTCCTCAGGAGTTTCGGTTTCCTCAGGAGTTTCGGTTTCCTCAGGAGTTTCGGTTACCTCAGGAGTTTCGGTTACCTCAGGAGTTTCGGTTTCCTCGGGTGTTTCGGTTTCCTCAGGTGTTTCGGGAACACTCACAACAGGCACCGATGGTTCGGGGTCGGGAGTGTGAATAAAACCAAGATTGGGCTGCTTGTTGTTGATTCCATCCATGGTGAAACCATCTGTGTTCACCGAAGCGTGGCTTTCCACAAGCTCCACAACATTCAGCGCCGCAGGGCGCAGGTCGTGAGTGAAAATATTGAAGTTTTCGTTGACTATTTTAAGATTTTCTTCTTTGTTGAGGGAATAATACATTCCGTTTTTGTATGCACTTCCCTGCATATTGAGCATTTTGATACTCGACATATCAAGCGCAAGGGCGGGCTTTACAAACCCGAGAGCGTTTTGCAAAGAAATATCGGTGTCGATGGTATCAAAAACGGCGGTGAGAATATCGTTGACACGAGTCACCGAAGAAAAGCTGACAAGCTTTTTGAAGAAAGCGGTCATGAATATCTTCTGGGCATCAAGTCGTGCTATGTCTGCCTGGACATATCCCGAGCGGAATCTTACAAAGCCTTCGGCTGTTTTTCCGTCAAGATGGCGGTTGCCCTGCTTTATGTGGATGTGCAGATTCTGAAGAGGGTCGTCATAGTCCATGTCTTCCTGGACATAAACATCAACACCCCCGATGGCATCAACTATCCTGACAAAAGCATCGGTCGAAATTATGGCGTAATAGTCAAAATATATGCCAAAGGTGCGGTTGATGACCTGCTGGAGCTTTTTGACTCCGTATTTTTCCGAAAGAGCATAAAGGTCGCTCTTTCCGCTCATATATGCTTTCAGATCATCTGCTGTGATGCCTGAGGTTGTTGCGGCGCAAAGGGTTTCAAGCTCGGCGTCGGTCTTATCCTTTGCATCCTTTTTCAGAGCCTTAAGCTCATCGCGGGCGGTGGTGTATCCGCGGGCAAAAACTGCGTTGATCTTCGATTTTGTGCCCGAACTGTCCTCCACATAAGAGTCACGGGGGATCTGAACGGTGGTTGCCTTGCTGTTTTTGGTGTCTATCGAGGCAATTATCATAACGTCGGTGTTGAGTCCCGCCTTGTCGCGGCCGATGACGAGGAAATTATAAAAGCCCTCTTTTCTTTCAACATTTTCGCCGGGGGTGCCCGAAAGGACAAAATACTCTGCAAGGCGCTTCTGCTCCTCGGTCTCTGCGCTGTTTTCGTTTTTTTCGGGATCCTGATTTGTTATGGCACCGATCACTCCGTCGTTTTTGTCGGTGTGGAGATCATCGAGGTTTTTCTGGTCGGCATTGCGGTTTATGGAAATAAAAAACCAGATGGCAAGACCTATGACAGCGACAAGAATCACACCGAGCACGGCGGCAAGTGCTGTCAGAAAGGTTTTCAACCAGGGTTTCATGGCTTTTTTTGTTTTTTTGGTATTGTTTGATTTTTTGGTTTTTCCCATTTTATTATACCCTCATGAACGCTTCTTAAACCTGCATATTTATAAGCATATGCCCGCAGCTTTCGGCATATCTTTCAAGCTCCTTGTAGCTGAGAAAAAGAGTCGAGGTATTCTCGCAGGGATGAACTCCCAGAAGGGCGTCGTTTTTCAGCGAATCGTCAATGATAAGAGAAACTGCGCGGTCGGAGTCATTGATGACCGCAAGGGGAGAAACAGCACCTCGGGTGACACCGAGCTTTTCGCAAAGCTCTTCTTCGGTGGCAAAGCTAAGCGGCTTTGTTCCCAAAAAGCGGCGAAGCGATTTGATATCGGCGTTTTTGTTGCCGAGAGTCACCACAAGGAAATATTTGTCCGAGTTGTGCTCCTTGAGGAAAAGATTCTTCACAACGATTCCGTTCTCGGGAAGATCGAGCTTTTCCTCCTCCCTTGCCGATTCCTCCATGGTGAACACGGCGGGATGCTCATATATTTTATATTCAATACCCAAAGAATCGAGTCTTTCGGTAACTATTTTTCTTTTTTCAAGATCTGTCACTTTTCACACGCTCCTTTTTTCAAGATGCTCCTTTGCCTCGAAAAGCTTGGGGCAAATGTCCGCCCCCTTGCCGTCAAGGAAGGAAAAGGTATCGCAAAGCGATTGCAAAACAAGAGAATCGAGTATTTCATCGGCGTTTTTCTGATCGGTTACGCCATATTTTGTCAATTCAAGATATTTTTCGCGCAAAGATACGCAGGCTGCCTGGGTTCTTCCGGGCTCGATATAGTCTGCAAGAAAAATGATCTTTTCGAAAACGTCCATGTCGGCTCTGCCCGTTGTGTGGTTAAAGATCGCCCTGAAAACACAGGGGTTGACAAAAAAGCTTTCAAGGGCAAAATATGCTCCCGACCAGGAGTGAAACACCGACGGATGATCGCCGAAATTTCTCATGAACGACGAAAGGTATTCCCGGTGCCATTCATCGGGGCGCTTTTTTGTAATATCATGCAAGAGCGCCGCCGCAGAGATGTCGCGGAGATATTCTTCGCCGTATCCGTAATGCGGCAAAAAAAGCTTTGCCATATCAAGGGCGCATTTTTCGACCGAAAGAGTGTGGGCAAGGCGTTTTTCGCCGAGAAATTGAGGAAGAAGAGAGCGTATTTCCGAAATCGTTTTTTCGGAGCTTATGTCATCTCCGGCACTTTTTTCGTATGGGTTCTCTTTCATTATATACCTATAAACATCGTCGGTCAAGTGCTTTTTTAACTCTTCCGTTCTGCTCCCGGTTGCAAAAGAGCGTATTTCGGTGCTTGAAATATCCACCGGAACAAGAGGGAGGAGCATATATTCGCACCCATAGTCCTTTGCGTATCTTTCACAATATGCTTTGACTTCTTTTCTGTCCTCCTCGCAACGGGGAGCGGTGACAAGCACGCACTTTTTGAAAAGAGTTTCGAAATCCTTCCACTTTTCGAAGTAAAAGAGCATATCGCTTCCGACATACATATATATCTTTTCGCAACCGTGAAGTGACACAAGCTCGTTTACGGTATCCACCGAAAAGCTTTTTCCGCACCGGGAAATCTCAAGTGCCGAAAAGACGGAGTTTTCAAAGATCCCGTCAAAGGCAAGACGCGCCATATGAAAACGCCTTGCGGGACTGTCTGCCGCCGAAATCTCCTTGTGAGGAGGAAGACTTGCGGGCATGACATAGACCACATCGGGACCGACACTTTCGCAAAAGCTTTGAAAGGCCTTGACATGACCTGCATGAGGCGGATTGAAGGTGCCGCCGAAAAGGGCAACTTTTTCGCTCATTTCTTTGTTTTTTTTGCAGGAAGCTCTATTTTGCGGTTTTCGTCTTTTGTCGCCTCGCGGTAGAAGACGATCTTTCTGCCGATCATCTGCACAGACTGGGCGCCTGTGGCATCGCAGATCATCTGCGCCGCTTCTTTGACCGAGTGCTCACAGGTTTCAAGAAGAGAGACCTTGATAAGCTCGCGCTTTTCGAGCACGTCGTCCAGCTGTTTGATAAGATTTTCGCCGATTCCCTCTTTGCCTATCTGGAAGATGGCGTCAAGGCGGTTGGCAAGACCGCGAAGATATGCTCTCTGGGAGCTTGAAAGAAGTTCCATAGTATTATTCCTTTTGATTAAAATTCAATTTCGCGCATTTTTTCCCGCAGGATCATCATGGCGCGGTTTCTGTGGCTGACCGAGTTTTTCTCCTGCTCGGAGGCTTCTCCGAAGGTTTTCGAAAGAGCGTTGCAGAAAAACACGGGGTCATATCCAAAGCCGCCGTTTCCTCGCCTTTCGCGGGTAATAAGTCCTTCGCAGGCGCCGATGGCGGTATATTTCCTACCGTCGGGGAGAACAAGAGCAAGCGCCGAAACAAAGCGGGCTGTGCGCTCATTTCCCGAAATATTTTTCATGTTTTCCAAAAGCAGGTCGATGTTTTCGTCGTCGGTGGCATTTCCGCCGTCCTTTGAAGCATAGCGAGCCGAATAGATTCCCGGCTCACCGCCGAGAACATCCACCGAAAGACCCGAATCGTCGGCGATCGACGGCATTCCCTTTGCCTTTGCGACAAAGCTTGCCTTGATGAGAGCGTTTTCCTCAAAGGTCTTGCCGTTTTCTTCGATCTCAACATCAAGTCCCGCCTGTGACATGGTTATAAGCTCGATATCTCCCACATCAGACAGAAGCTGGGACATTTCGCGCACTTTGTGAGCGTTTTTTGTGGCAACGATTATTGTAGTCATGCTTTACTCCTCAAAAAGGGCTTTTACGAAATCCGACGAATCAAATTCCTGAAGATCGTCGGCTCCCTCTCCCACGCCGATATATTTGACGGGAATACCCAGTATCTTTTTGATCGAGATGACGATTCCGCCCTTTGCAGTACCGTCAAGCTTTGTCAGAACGATGCCTGTGATATCGGTGGCGTTCTTGAACTCCTTCGCCTGGTTTACGGCGTTCTGACCTGTCACCGCATCGAGCACAAGAAGTGTCTCACGGGAGGCTCCGGGGAGCTCGCGGTCGATGACACGGTTGATCTTTGCAAGCTCGTTCATAAGGTTCTTCTTGTTATAAAGACGGCCTGCCGTATCAACGATGAGAACATCAGCTTTCTTTGCTTTTGCGGCAGATGCGGCATCAAAAACAACTGCCGCGGGGTCGGAGCCCTCAGTGTGCTTGATTATCGGAACACCGACTCTGCCTGCCCATTCCTCAAGCTGATCGATGGCGGCGGCACGGAAGGTGTCGGAGGCGGCAAGAACAACATTTTTTCCGCTGTCCTTGAGCCTTTTTGCGATCTTGGCGATGGAGGTGGTCTTTCCGACTCCGTTTACGCCGATGACAAGCACGACGGCGGGAGTGTTTGAAAGATTGAGAGGTTCACCCTCACCTATCATTTCTTCAAGGATCTGCATGAGGGCAGCCTTTGCTTCCTCGGGCTCTTTTATCCTCTTTTCTTTTATGGTGTCGCGGAGTCTTTCGATGATCTCCTCTGTGGCTTCAAAGCCCACATCGGCGGCAATCAGTGCCTCCTCCAGCTCTTCAAGCATATCCTCGTCAACGCTGACGAAATGCTTGAAGATATCATTGACCTGCTTGAAGACGGCGTTTTTTGTCTTTGCAAGACCCGCTTTGAGTTTGTCAAAAAATCCCATTTTGTACCTCTTGATATGTTGTTTGTCGTTTTATTTCGGAAAAAGTTCCGTAAAACAGTTCTTAAAGCTTCAATCCCGTTTTCTTTTCGACCTCGTCCACATCGACCTTCAGGAAGCTGGAAATACCCTTTTCCTGCATGGTGACACCGTAAAGTCTGTCTGCCGCCTCCATGCTTCCGCGGCGGTGAGTGATGACGATAAACTGAGTCTCCGAGCTGTGACGGCGCAGATATTCACCGAAGCGGATGACGTTTACATCGTCAAGCGCTGCCTCTATTTCGTCAAAGATATAGAAAGGCGCGGGGTTGACATTAAGGATGGCAAAATACAGCGCGATGGCTGTGAATGCCTGCTCTCCGCCCGAAAGAAGAGAGATGTTCTTGACCATTTTTCCGGGAGGCTGGACGTTGATCTCGATGCCCGATTCAAGGATATTTTCCTCGTCGGAGATGACAATCGACGCGCTTCCTCCTCCGAAAAGCTCGGTGAAGACAATTCCGAACTGGGCGTTGATCTTCTCAACGGCTTCGGAAAAGAGCTTTTTCATGTCTGCCTCAAGACGCTTGATTACATTTTCGAGGCTTCTGCCTGAGCTTTCAAGGTCCTCGATCTGCTTTGTCATGAATTCATAGCGCTCTTTTGTCTCAGCGTATTCCTCAACTGCATTGACATTGACACTGCCCAGGGCTCTGATTCTTGCTCTGACAGAGGCAAGCTCTGAAATAGCTTCCTTGTCGGGGGTTGGATAGTTGAGGGCTGCGGCATCGGTATAGGTCAGTTCATATTCTTCCCACAGTTTTGAAGTGAGGGTGTCGTATTCTTTTCTGCGCTCTTCCAGAGCACTTTCGCATTTTGTAAGCTCGCGGAAGAAGACTTCTTTGTCGCGGACGATATCGCTCTGGGAGCGGCGCAGATCGTTGATCTGCTTTTCGAAAGCGGCAAGGGCATCCTTGTGCTCTTCGAAAACAGCTTTCTTTTCGGCAAGAGTTGCATCAAGAGCTGCGATGCGTTCGCCGCCGTTTTCAAGAGCCTCTTTTATTTCGGAAAGCCTGCGGGCAAGGCCGTCGCTTTCCTCGGTGAGAAGTGCGATTCTTCTTTCGGTGTCGGCAATTCTTCTCTGGGCATCCGAAAGAGCCGCTTTTGCCGAGCCTGAATCTTTTTCGGCGGCATAAAGCTTCATGCGGCATTCGGTGAGGGCGTTCTGCGCTTCGTCGACAGAGCGTTCAAGCTCTTCAAGCTCTCTTTCTTTTTCTTCGATGCTTTTATCTATTTCAGCAAGCTTTTCTTCAAGCTCTGCCTTTTCATCCGAAAGCTTCTTGAGAGCTTCATTTCCGCTATCGCTTCCGAATTCTTCAAGCTGTGCTCTTGCGTGCTCTACTCGGGTGTTGCAGGCTTCAAGCCTTTCGGTGTGGAGCTTTATGTCTCCTTCGGCTTTATAAAGTTCGCCTGCGCAGTTGGAAAGGTCGTTCTTTATCGCCTCAACAAACTGCATGGCCTCAAGCTTCTGCTCAGAGACTTCCTTAAGCTGTGCAGTTATCTTCTGTGCCTGCCTGATATAATCGGCGATCTGCTTTTCAAGAGTCTCAATGTCGGTGCTTCTCGACATAGCTCCCGTTTTTGATGCGGCAGAACCGCCGGTATACGAACCGCCGGCATTGATAAGCTGGCCGTCAAGGGTGACGACACGATAACGGAAACGGTATTTGCGGGCAAGGACGGAGGCGTTGTCGATATTGTCGGCAACAATAGTCCTTCCGAGAAGATATTCTGCCACGATATCATATTTTTTATCGCACGAAACAAGACGCGAACCGATTCCCACATACCCCTTCTGGGATGAAAGATCGGTCTCTTCGATGGAGTTTGCCTTGATGGAAGTGAGAGGGAGGAAGGTCGCTCTTCCTGCCTGGCGTTCTTTGAGGTAAGCGATGGCGCGCTTTGCGCTGTCCTCATCCTCGACGACGATGTTTGTGACGGCGGCTCCAAGGGCTGTTTCGATGGCGGTGACATATTCACCCGACACCGAAAGAAGCTTTGAAACAGGTCCGCAGATGCCGCGAAGATTTTGTTCGCCCATGACTGCCTTTACGCTTCCGGGGAAACCGTCAAGCATTTTTTCCATTCGCTCGAGGGTCTCTTTTCTGTGGAGATCTGAGGCGTATTTTGCGGCGATATCGTTCTTTATTTTCAAAAGCTCGTCATGCTTTGCGATGCACTTTTCAAGCTCTGCCTCTTCCTCGGCAAGGGAGGAGGTGAGATCCTCTTTTTCCTCAAGGGCGGCTGCTTTCCGCTCGTTTGCGGCTTCAAGATAGCCTTCCACTTCTTCGATCTCGGCAAGAGTCTTTTCGATCTCGCCTTCGATAAAACCGCGTCTTTCGCCGGCGCTCTTTTCGTCGCTGACTGCGGCAGAGGTGCTGATTCGGTTGGCGATAAGCGCCTCATCAAGCTCGCGCTTTTTTGTTCTTAGCTCTTCAAGGGCTTTTTCACAAGCGGCAAAAGAACTGTTTGCGCCGTTGAGCGAAGCCAGCTTTTCGCCCTCAATGTCGGCTGCGGCAGAAAGAAGCGCAAGGCTTTCGTCATATTTCGCACTGTTTTTTTCAAGCTCTTCGTTAAGTATTTTAAGCTCTCCGTCGGTGATGGCGGTCTTTTCAAGGGCGATGGCATCCATACGATCCTTGTAGTGACCGATATCGTTTTCGGAAAGGGCGCATTTTGAGGCAATGTCGTTCTTTTCCGCTTCTATTGAGGAGATCTCTTCGCGCAGGTTTTCGGTCTGCACATTCTTTTCCATCCTCTGTTCGGACAGAAGATTGGTCTTTTCCTCGTTCTCGCAAAGCTCGCGGTCTTTTTCCTCATAGCTTGCCCGAGCGGTGGTTGTTCTCTTTTCGAAATCCTCCGCTTCCACTGCCGCCTTTGCGATGCGGTCTACCCACAGGGCGACCTCAAGCTCCTTCTTGCGCTCGGCAAGAACGAGATATTTCTTGGCGTTTTCTGCCGCCTTTTCAAGCGGACCTATGCGTCCTTCGATTTCGGAGACTATGTCGCGGAGTCTTATAAGGTTTGTTTCGGTTTCGGCAAGCTTTTTTTCGGCATCGTTCTTGCGATAGCGGAACTTAGAGATGCCCGCGGCTTCTTCGAAAATATGGCGGCGTTCGTCGCTCTTCTGGGAGATGACTTCGCCGATTTTGCCCTGACCGATAACAGAATAGCCTTCTCTGCCGATACCGGTGTTCAGGAAAAGCTCATAAATGTCGCGAAGACGGGAGGGCTTGTCGTTGATTTTGTATTCGCTGTCGCCCGAGCGGTAATATTTTCTTGTTATCTTAACTTCTTCGTGGTCGTCGGGAAGGGCGCCGTCGGAGTTGTCAAGGATGAGCGAGACCTCGCAAAAGCCTGTCTGAGGGCGTTTTGCGGTGCCGCTGAAGATTACATCCTCCATTTTCTGACCGCGCAAGGATTTCGGCGACATTTCGCCCAGAACCCAGCGGACTGCGTCGGAGATATTACTCTTGCCGCTTCCGTTGGGGCCGACAATGGCGGTGATGCCTTTTTCAAAGTCCAGCCGCGTTTTGTCGGGGAACGATTTGAAGCCTCGCATTTCAAGCGCTCTGAGATGCAAATGGTTCACTTCCTTTTCTTGTTCTCAATTATCCGTAAAATATGTGTTCACTCTGAATTTTTCGTCGAATTTTTCGACGATCTTTATGTTTCTGACAGTACACCCCTTATCGGAAAGATACGAAAGAAGCACTGTCCTGTTTTCTTTTTTGTGTCCCGATATCTTCGAGGTCTCGCCGAAAGGCGCTTCGATGACAAGGGTTTTGGCGAAAACGGGGAAGTTGCTGTCGAGGGTTTCTTTGATAAGGTCAAGATATACCCGTCCTTTACAAAGCTCGCCCAGCGCCGGATGGTTTGCGCCGCCGAAGACCTGCGAGTCGTCCGAAAGATTTTCGCTCGATTGCAAACCGATGCGTAAAACCCTTACCGAGTTTTTGAGAAACACCTTGTAGCATTCCGCAGTTCTTGCAACGGCATCCTCGGTGGAAAGGGGGATATATTCTCCTCTTTTTGCCATTTCGCAAAGCTGTGTGTCGCAAAAGACAACGGTGGGATATATCCTCGATTCTTTTGCACCGCACTGGCAGATCATTTCCGCGGTGTCAAGCTCGTCCGAAAGAGTCGAGCCGGGAAGCCCGATCATCATCTGACCGCCTGCGACAAAACCGCGCTCTGAGATCATGCGGAGAGCTTGTCTTGCCAGATCTGCGGTGTGACCTCTTTTGGAGGCAAGAAGCACCTTGTCAGATGCCGACTGAACACCAAGCTCAATGTGGCGCACGCCGTAAGATGACAGAATGTCAAGAATTTCGCCGTCAATGTAGTCGGGACGGGTCGAAAGTCTTATCGAACTGACCTTTCCCGATTTGATAAAACTATAGGCAGACTCCAGAAGCCTTATCATCTCGCTTCTGTCAATGCCGGTGAAGCTTCCGCCAAAAAAGGCGATCTCGGTGTCACAAAGCTTTGTATCCACCGTTTCAAGAGCCCCCTCGATCTCGGGAACGATGTCCCGAAAGGCTCCGCCTTCGGTGCCGGTGATCCTTTTCTGATTGCAGAAGACACACCCATTTGGGCACCCCTCATGGGGGATGAAGATGGGGATGTTGGCGTGTTTTCGCGCTTTATTCATTTTTTTCCTTTTCCTCGGGAATGACTCCGAAAAGCACCAGCGCTTCGTGCGCTGCCTGCTGTTCGGCTTCTCTCTTTGTGGAGCCCGAACCCCGTCCGATGCAGTTGTTGTTCAGCCGCACCTCAAAGAAAAAGCTTTTGTCATGGGCAGGTCCTTTTTCGTCCACAAGGACATATTCGAGAATATCTCCTCTTGTCTGCTGGACGAACTGTTGCAAAAGGGTTTTGCAATCGTCGCCTGCCCCCTTGGCGGTGAGCTCTTTTATCTTTTCGCTCACATAGGGAAGAGCAAAGCTTTTGGCGGCGGCATATCCGCCGTCAAGATAGATGGCGGCAAGTATTGCCTCGAAAACATCGGCAAGAATCGACCGTCTTTCTCTTCCTCCGCCCATCTCCTCTCCGTGGCCGATGAGAAGATATGCGCCGACTCCGATCTTTTTGGAATATTCAAAAAGTGCCGGCTCGCAGACCGATGCGGCACGAATCTTCGTCAGATCGCCTTCTTTCAGAATCTTGTATTCCTCAAAAAGAAAATCCGAGGTGATGATCGAAAGCACCGAGTCACCGAGAAATTCCAGCCGTTCATAGCATTCCACATCCGAATTGCCCCGGGCCTTAAGCTCATTGGCATACGATGAATGGGTGAGAGCGGTTTCTATCAGTTTTTTGTTTTTGAAAGTGTATCCGATCCTTTTTTCAAGCTGTGATAAAGGAAGCGGATATTCCCCGTTGTTCATTTTCTGTCCTTCCGGTATGTTTTTATTTATCCTTGTCCTTTGAGGCAAGAAGTGCGAATTCATTGATTATTCCCGAGCGGGCATAGTTTTTCGCCTGGAGGATGCAACGGCTGATGCTCTTTGCATCAGAGCTGCCGTGAGCCTTGAATACAGGCTTTGAGATGCCGAGAAAAGGTGCGCCTCCGTGCTCGGAGGGGTCCATCTTCTTTTTCAGATCCTTGATGCTGTCCATTACAAACAGCGCTCCGACCTTTGTTTTCATGTTCTTTCGGAAAACATCTGAAAGAGTTTTTTTGATAAAGCGTCCGAAGCCTTCGCAGGTCTTGAGAAGAATGTTTCCGGTAAAGCCGTCGCAGACGATGATGTCGGCAACGCCTGCGGGAACATCTTTTCCTTCGATATTGCCAATGAAATTGATATCGGATTCTTTGAGAAGCTTATGGGTGTTGACATAAAGCTCTGTGCCCTTGTGCGATTCCTCTCCGTTGTTGAGAAGTCCGACCTTGGGCTCCTTGACCATGGCGACCTTTCTCATATAAAGCTCGCCCATGTGGGCAAAATCCACAAGATGCTCGGGCAGAACATCAATATTCGCACCCGCATCAACGATAAGCATGGGCTTTCCGAGGGGAACGATGGCGCCAAGGGCTGCTCTTCGCATTCCCTTGATGCGGCGGACGATGAGGGTGGCACCCGTGAAGAGAGCACCCGTGTTTCCTGCGCTGACAACAGCGTCGCCCTTGCCGTCGGCAAGAAGCTTCAATGCCACTGCCATCGAGGAATCCTTCTTTTCTTTCATGATGACCGAAGGGTCGTCCTCCATGGTTACGGGCTCGTCGGGAGTGTGATATATCGACACCCTAAGCTCGGGAAGATTCTTTTCGCGGATGATCTTGCGGATGGCGTTTTCGTCACCCACAAGAAGTACGTCTGTGTTATGTGCGTTTGCGCCGGCAATGGCACCCTCGACGATAGCTTCGGGTGCGTTGTCGCCGCTCATGCAGTCAACTATTATTTTCAATTGGATTTCCTCCGTGATGATTCAAAATGTGAAAATTACTGCTTTTCAAGCTTGCCCGAATAACTGCACTTTTCATTGATGCAGTAGACGAGATCCTTGCCCTTCTTCTTGAGGAGCAGTCCGCCGCATTCGGGGCATTTTTCCTCCTGAGGGATGTCCCATGTGGAGAATTTGCAGTTGGGATACTTTTCACAGCTGTAAAAAACACTCTTTTTCCTGCCGTGCTTTATAAGGATCTTAGATCCGCAGGACGGGCAGGGTACATTGAGGTCTTTTGTGATGGGCTTTGTGCTCTTGCAATCGGGGTATTTTGCGCAGGCATAGAAGTTTCCGTATCTGCCGCGTCTTATTACCATGTCTCCGCCACAGATATCGCATTTCACATCAGCAGGAGCGGGAGAGAGGTTTTCGGCAGCGCGTTCGGCTGTCTTTTCGATGACCTTGCCGTCCTTGTCGATAGGCTTTGTGTTGCGGCAGGCAGGATAGTTGGGGCAGGCGGCGAATTTGCCGAATCTGCCGTTCTTGATGACCATGTTGCTTCCGCATTTTTCGCAGACGATGTCTGTTTCCTCTGCTGAAAGCTTATAGTTGCCCTTGTCGATGTTCTTTTCTGCGTTGTCGAGAAGCCCCGAAAAATCGGAATAGAAACGCTTGAGGATTTCAAGCATTGTCTTTTCGCCGTTTTCGACCTCGTCGAGCATTTCCTCCATCTCGGCGGTGAAGCCATAGTCAACGATGTCGGCAAAATAATCGGTCATAAGTCTTGTGGTGACCTCGCCCAGCTGGGAGGGAACAAGGCTCTTGCCCTCGCGTTCGACATATCCGCGTTGAATGATGGTGGTGATGGTGGGCGGAAGTGTTGAGGGGCGTCCGATGCCCTTTTCTTCAAGGGCTTTGATAAGAGTCGCTTCGGTGTAGCGTGACGGAGGTTTTGTGAAGTGCTGTGAGGGAGAAAGCTTTTCAAGAGAAAGTGTCTCGCCCTGTGCCACCTCGGGAAGCTTTGCTTCTTTTTCGTCTTCTTCCTTATCGTCTTCGTCTTTTGTTTCTTCATATACCGCCATAAAGCCGGGGTGCTTGACGGTGTATCCCGAGCTACGGAAGATGTAGCCCGAATTTTCGATGTCAACGGTCACGGTGTCAAGAAGCGCCGATTCCATCTGCGATGCCACAAAGCGATCCCAGATTAGCTTATAAAGCTTGAACTGATCCTGGGAAAGATATGGCTTTACGACTGCCGGCTCAAAGAGCATATCCGACGGGCGGATGGCTTCATGCGCGTCCTGTGCACCGGCGCGGGATTTATAGACTCTGCGGGTCTTGGGGTAATAGTCTTTTCCGTATTTCTGCTCGATATAAAGCTGTGCCGCGTCTGCCGCAATGTCAGAAATTCTCAGAGAGTCGGTACGCATATAGGTGATAAGACCGCGGGTGCCGTGCTCGCCGAGAGCCACACCTTCATAAAGCTCCTGGGCGACCTTTGCGGTCTTTTCGGTTCTGAAACCGAAGCGTTTGTTTGCTTCCTGAAGCATGGTGGAGGTAATGAAGGGAGGCGCGGGATTATTGACACGGACGGCTTTCTTGATGTTCTTGACCTTGAAGGCTCCTTTTTCAACAGCCGAGACCACCCTGTCGGTGCTTTCCTTGTCGCAAAGCTCAAGCTTTCCTGCGTCTGTACCGAAGAAGGAAGCTTTGAGCTGTCCCTTTTCGTTCGAAAGGAGCGCATCTATTTTCCAGAATTCCTCGGGGGTGAAGGCGCGGATTTCGTTTTCGCGCTCAACGACGATCCTTGTGGCTACCGACTGTACGCGTCCTGCCGAAAGACCGCTCTTGATCTTTTTCCAGAGGACGGGGCTGAGCTTATAACCCACGATTCTGTCAAGGATTCGTCTTGCCTGCTGGGCATCGACAAGATCCATGTTTATTTCGGTGGGGTTTTTGATAGCGGCTTTGACCGCAGGCTTTGTGACCTCGTTGAAGGTAACACGCTTTGCCTTTTTGCTGTCAAGTCCGAGAACATTTGCAAGATGCCACGATATTGCTTCTCCCTCACGGTCAGGGTCGGCTGCGAGATATACGACATCGGCGTTCTTTGCCTCTTTTTTCAGTTCGTTGATGAGGGGACCTTTTCCGCGGATATTGATATATTTGGGGGCAAAATCGTCCTCGATATCGATGCCGAAGGTGCTTTTGGGCAGATCTCTGACATGACCTTTTGAGGCGACGACCTTATATCCCTTTCCGAGATAGCCTTTTATTGTGCTCGCCTTTGAGGGCGACTCCACTATTACAAGATGTGACACGTTTTTCCTCCTGAATGGTTATTTATGTTGAATATTATTTTTCCGTTTTTATTTTGCCTCATACATTCCGCCGGGCAAGGACACGGCAAGACCGTAGATCTCAAGCATGGTCAGTGCCGTGAGGATCTGTTCGCTTGAAAGAGAGGTCTTGATGCCGAGCATATCGGCGGTGGCGTTTTCTTCGCAAAGAGCAAGATAAACCGTTTTTTCGGTATCGTTAAGTATTGAAAGATCCTTTTCCTCAGCTGTGCTTTCCTGCTCTTGTGTCAATTCGGAAACGACAGCCTCCGAAATCTCAGCTTTTGCGTTTCGCTCAAGGCTTTTTGCTTTTCTGCGCATACGCCTTGAGAGATAGGAATCCTTTTTCGACAGCTTTCGTTCGGGGATCCTCACTCCCACCGAAACCTCGGTCGGATATGAAAACTCCATGTCCGAAATGATGTCATATGCGTCAACGACGGGGATCGCGCCTTGCTTTATCAGCCCATTCGACCCGCGGCAGAGGGGATTTGTGACAAGCCCCGGCAGGACATATATCTTTCTGCCCATCTGAGTTGCAAAGTCGGCGGTGATGAGAGCGCCGCTGTTCACGCCTGCTTCGACCACAAGAGTCGAATTCCCGAGAGCCGCCATGATGCGGTTTCTGATTGGAAAATTGACAGCAAGCGGCTGGGTGAAGGGAGAAAACTCTGTAAGGACAAGTCCTGTCCTGAAAACTCTTGAAAACAAAGATGAGTTGTCAAAGGGGTAAAGAATGTTAATTCCGCTGCCGAGCACTCCCACCGTGAAACCTCCGGCATCAAGTGCTCCCAGAGTGCAGGCGGTATCTATGCCGTCGGCAAGACCTGTAACTATCGAGATTCCGGCACTCGCAAGCTTGTAGCATACGGCATAGCCTGCATCGTATGCGTCCTGCGTACACTTCCGGCTTCCGACTGCCGTGACATACGCACGCTCGGAAAGCTTTTCTATGCGGCCCTTATAGTAAAGAACAGGCGGAGGGGAATCTGTATCAAAAAGTCTTGCGGGATAATATTCGGAATCATATGTGAGAATACCGACCATGTTTTCGGCGCAGTAATCGATTATCATGTTTGCGCGCTCAAAGTTTTTGTCGCACAAAAGAGACGCTTCTTCTTTTTCGAAGCCAAGCGAGAGAAAGGTTTCCTCGTCTGCTGAATATGCCTTGAAAAGATTTCCGTCAAAAGTATTATAGACTTTCTTTGAAAGCGGAGACCCTGCACCGCAAAGCTCTGACAGCCAGATGAAATACTCTGTTCCGATGCTGCTCATTATTCCGCCCCTTTCTGCTTTTCCCATATAAGGATGGCAGCGGCGGCGGCAGCATTAAGCGATTCGGTGTTCAGCCGCATGGGGATAATGACTTTTCTTTTGCAAAGCGAAAGAGCCTTTTGGCTGATGCCTTCTCCTTCGTTTCCGATGAGAAGACAATCATCGGGAGAAAAGATGACCTTGCCGATGTCCTCGCTTGTGCTGTCAAGGGCGGCGGCAAAAACTGCGGCGCCCGAGCGCTGTATTTCTTCTATCTCGCGGCAGATGTTGTCTGTCACACAGATGTTGACCTTGAAAAGGGTTCCCATGGCGGCGCGCAGAGTTTTGGGACCGAAAATGTCGGCACATCCTTCGCCGAGAAGTATGCGGGAGACTCCGAGAGCCGACGCTGTTCTTATGACGGTTCCGACATTCGACGGGTTCTGGACTCTGTCCAGCATGACAAAGCCGCCATTGCCGGGAGTTTCGGAAGCACTGGAAAATACCGTTGTTTTTTTCGCCACCGCAAAAATTCCCTCGGGGTTCTTTTCGAATGACAGCTTGTCATAGACCTCGTCGGTCACTTCATAGACCTTGCAGGACACCTTTGAAAGACTGTCGGCATATTTCCCGATGGCGCGCGAAGTGCAGAACACTTTTTCAAGTTCTACCCTTTCATCGATAAGCTCGCGCAAGAGCTTAATGCCCTCGGCGGCGAAAAGACCGCTTTTGTCGCGATTCTTTTTGTCGGCAAGTGCACAGGCGGCGATTATTTTGGGATTTTTCCGGGAAGTGATCTTTTCGGTCACGGTTACGGTGAAGTCGTTATGTTCCATTTTCGCGCCTCCTTTTTTCCGACGGTCGGTAATTTTATCCGGTTTTTCGCGCACTTATTATTATAATGGTAAACAATCCTATTTTGCAATAGGTTTTGACAAAAAAATTATTTCCGAACATTTAACAAACATAAGATATTTGGTTAATTCAACTGTGCCTTTCCTACTTATTATAATGTGATTGCGGATTTCTGCTTGACTATGTGGAAAAAATATATTACAATAATTACTGAAAAATGCACAGTCGGCGATGCTCCGACCGAAAAAAGGAGGTCTTTGTTCTGAAAAGGAAAGCAAATGTCACGGTGATCGTCGCCGCGGCAGGGGGAGGCACCCGTATGGGCGGAATTTCCAAGCCCTTGATAAAGATAGACGGCAGAGAGGCTCTCCTTTATTCGCTCGATCTTTTTTGCTCCTTTGATGAGGTGGCGTCTGTTGTCATCTCGGCAAGAGCTGAGGATGAGGCAGTCTTCCGCGCTCTTGCGGAAAAAGAGAATTATTCAAAGGAAATAATCTTTGCCCACGGCGGAGAGACCCGACAGCAATCGGTGCTCAATGCTTTCAAGGCTGCCTTCTCGGGCAGAAAAAAGACAAAATTTGTCGCCATCCATGATGCGGCGCGTCCGCTTTTGACAAAGGAATATTTTGAAAACGCCCTGAAGCTTGCCGCAAAATACGGAAACGCCGTCTGCGCCTGCAGAGCCCGTGACACCTTTAAGCGCTCCGACAAAAAGGACCTTATCAAAGAATCGGTTGAGCGCGAAAATCTCTGGCAGATCCAGACTCCTCAGATATTTGATACCGATATGTTCCACACAGCCATAGCCCTTGCCGACAAAAACGGCACTGATGCCACCGATGAGAGCAGTCTTGTGACACAGGCAGGCTTTCTTGTCAAGCTTTGCGAGTGCGGAGCCGACAATCTCAAGCTGACATATCCGGAAGACGCGGCAATAGCCGAGGCTATAATGCGACTTCGCAGAGAAAAGGAGGAGAATGCATGAACATCAGGGTCGGACACGGTTATGACGTCCACCGCTTTGCCGAAAACAGAAAACTTATTCTCGGCGGCGTTGAGATAGACTATGAAAAAGGACTTCTCGGTCATTCGGATGCCGATGTGCTGGTACACGCGCTGATGGATTCGATACTCGGAGCTCTCGCAAAAGGCGACATCGGGAAGCATTTCCCCGACACCGACGAGAAATATAAAGGTGCCGACAGCATGAAATTGCTGGAAAGGGTCTGCGAAATAATGAGAAACGAGGGGTATGAGCTGTCAAACGCTGATTGCACAGTCATCGCCCAGACGCCCAAGCTTGCACCCCACATTGAAAAAATGCGCGAAAACATAGCAAAGGTCATGGGATGCGACATATCTTCCATAAATGTCAAGGCGACCACCGAGGAAAAGCTTGGCTTTACCGGCAGACTTGAGGGAATTTCGGCGCACGCGGTTTGTCTTATCACAAGGGAATGACCGCTTTTTCCGTATTTTTTTGGAAAAAGTTGAAAAAAGGCTTGCATTTCCGTTTTATCTATGATATAATATAGAACGCTAATCGCTCACCGAGCGACAAATACGAAGTATATTTTGCGGCGCGCAAGCCGCGGAATTTCATTTTTTGGAGGACAATAACATGGCAGTAGTAATAGGTATCGCTTTGATCGTAATGGCGGTTTTCCTTGTAATTTCGATTCTTCTTCAGAGCAGCAAGGACCACAGACTTTCGGGAACCATCGCAGGCGGCGCTGAAACATTCTTCGGCAAGCAGAAGGGCAAGACTGTTGACTCTCTTCTCAACAAGATCACCGCGGTTGTTTGTGCTCTTTTCTTCATCTGCGTTATCGCAATGTTTATCGTGTCAGATGACGGCAAGGTTGATGTGATCGTTGATGACAGCACTGTTGTTGAAGATCAGGTAACCGGCGAAGACAACGAGATTTCCGACAGTGAGCTTACCGGCGAAGACGATGCGGTTGTTGAAGATGAAACAGCAGGCGAAGACGATGCAGTTGTTGAAGACGAAACAACAGGTGAGGATAATACCGCTGTTGAAGACGAGACACCTGCTGAGGACGAAGCGGCAACCGAAGAAGTTACCGAGTAATTTCATAAAGTGCAGATAAACGGACAGGAGACCTGTCCGTTTTTTTGTTTTTTGCTCTTTGTTTATTTTGTATTTTGGTTACTTATTTTTGATCCGGACTTTTTTACAGCCACTTTTTTGTATAGCGAAAAATGTTGATTGTATTACAATCCTTTGTGTGGTAACGACATAAAAATTTGCACAAAGCTATTGACTTTTTGGTATTTTTCCTATACAATATATGGTAATGGATAATATAATCTCGACAGTTATGCTCGGGGCGATGTGCGGAGGGGCGAAAATTTTCCCTTGCGAAACAAGCACTCCCGGCAATTTCAGAAAGGAATGGTCATAAATCATGAAAAAGATAGCACTTGTTCTGGCTCTTGCCATGGCGGTTTCGCTTGCGGCTTGCTCAAAGAAAGCGGAAGAAGCTCCCGAGGTTGAACCCGGTGAAGATCAGACCCAGGTCGAGGAACAGGTAAAGGAAGAAGCTCCCGAAGCTGTGGCTCCCACACTCGGCACCCTTGCTGTCCCCAATATTTACAAGAACGAATATCTCGGAATCACTGCAAAGTTCCCCAACACAGGCGACAACAAGTGGGATTGTGAGACCAACGACGAAAATCTTGCCGCTAACGGATTTACAAAGAAAGCCGATGGCAAATATGAAGCTCAGATGAAAAAGGCTGACTCGATGCAGGATTTCTATGCAAAGAGCAACAAGAATTATGTGGCATCGGTTATCATTGACAATCTTTCTGTTCCCGCAACAGATTCGGCAATGAGCGAAAGCGCATATATTGATGCGACAATCGCCGCCCTTCCCACATCTCTTGCAAAGCAGGGCGTTTTTGATGCGAAGATTGACACTGCCACTGTAAATTTCGCAGGAAATCAGCGTGAAGCAATCACGGTTGCAGGCACAAGAAATGGTATCAAGATGTATCAGAAGCAGGTAATCTACAAGCAGGATGATTACATGGTAGTCGTAACCGTTACAACCACAACTAACGACGAGACAACCTCTGTTCTCAACCTTTTCACAGCAATTAAATAATCAATTCAACAGCTTGCGCCCGCACAGTAATTTGTGCGGGCGTTTTTGATTTGTGGCTTTGCTGTTGATTCGGAGAAATGTATCATACAGAGAGTGCGGCGAGCGCAAAAGAACTCTGTCATTTTGTTGACTTATTTGAAGAACCGTGTTATAATATCTGTATATTGAAACGGAAGGTTTTCTCCGTTTTGTTTTTTGTAAAAAGGAAGCATTATGAATTTTAACTCTTTCGAATATCTTCTTTTTTTGCCGATAACGGTAATTCTTTATTTTATCCTGCCCAAAAGGATAAAAAATCCGATGCTGCTTGCGGCAAGCTATCTTTTTTATATGCGCTTTAGTCCCGTTTATGCCCTTTTGATGCTTTTTTCGACGGCGGTGACTTTTCTGTGCAGTATTCTTGTGGACAGGGAAGCCCTCGGCAAGCGCAAGCTGTGGGTCGCGGCAAGCCTTATCATCAACCTTGCCATCCTCTTTTTCTTCAAATATTATAATTTTGCGGCAACTTCTGTCACCGAGCTG
Source organism: Eubacteriales bacterium (assembly GCA_045532035.1). GTDB lineage: Bacteria > Bacillota > Clostridia > Oscillospirales > CAG-382 > UMGS1052. Next base: position 36,642 of record JAZSFD010000008.1, read on the forward strand.
TTTTCTTTTATCGGTCTTGGGGCGAGGGTTCCAACCCTCAATATTCTTTTGCCTGTGGGTATTTCGTTTTATACCTTTCAGGCGTTGGGATATACTATCGATGTCTATCGCAAAAGCGTGCCCTGCGAAAAGAATTTTATAGATTATGCCCTTTTTGTTTCGTTCTTTCCCCAGCTTGTGGCAGGTCCTATTGAGCGCACCGGAAACATTGTTCCTCAGCTCAAGGGCACACATAAATTCAGATTTGCCAATCTCAGAGACGGTTTTTTGCTGATCTTGTGGGGACTTATGAAAAAGATGGTGATTGCAGACAATCTTGCCGTTGTCGTCAACAATGTTTACAATAACCCCACAGCCCACACCGGTGTCCAGCTTGCCTTTGCCACTGTTTGCTTTGCTTTCCAGATCTATTGCGATTTTTCGGCATATACAGATATTGCCCGCGGTTCGGCGAAGATCATCGGCATTGATCTCACCATGAACTTCAAATGTCCCTATGCCGCCGATTCGATCAAGGATTTCTGGCGCAGATGGCACATCTCGCTGTCCTCTTGGTTCAAGGATTATCTCTATTTTCCGCTGGGAGGCAGTCGTGTTTCAAAGGGCAGGCATATTTTCAACATCATGACGGTCTTTTTTATCAGCGGAATCTGGCATGGTGCGGCTTTCACCTACATAATCTGGGGAGTGCTCCACGGACTTTATCAGGCTGTTGGTATTCTTACAACACCCTTGCGCGAAAGATTTTATAAGCTTGTATCTCCAAAAAATCCTGTCCTTAAAGGCTTCAAGATTGCGGGTACATTTTGTCTTGTCTGCCTTGCGTGGATACTTTTCCGCGCAAACTCGCTTCATGATGCTTTTTATATCATCGGAAAGATTTTTTCCGCACCGCTTGACGGCATTTTCCCATTGGCGTTCGGAACCCTCGGTCTTACGACAAAGGCGCTTTGTGCCGTGTTTATCTTTGTTCTGATCCTCATGGTCGTTGACATTCTCAATCTCAAATATCCTGTGGCAAAAGTGATTGGAAACACCGTTTTTGTGAAATATATCTTCTTTTTCCTGCTTCTCATCAACATTATCATTTTCGGCTGTTACGGCGAAGGTTTTGATCCGCAGGAATTTGTATATTTTCAATTCTGAGAAAGGAGAACGTGCATGAAAACAAAAAGAATCATTTGCGAGCTGATCGCGTTTTTGCTGTTTGCCGTCCTCCTTGTGTGTTCGTATGGGTTTCTTTCGAAAGCATTCATGCCCGAGAGAGAATCCTATGGCTCCACATGGAATATGTATCTCAACGAAGACAGAAACAGCGTTGATGTCATGTTTTTCGGATCGTCGATGGCGTATTGCGACATTGTTCCGGCAAGAATATATGAAAACACAGGTGTCACCTCATATGTTATGTCAGCGCCCGAAATGACGATACCGCAAGGATATTATTACATAAAAGAGTCTTTGAAGACTCAGTCGCCCGATGTGATATTCCTTGAGCTTTCGGGAATGTTTTTCCCCGATTATTCAACCCATACCGCCGAAACTGTGGGATTTATGCCCTATTCGGAAAACCGCATTGCCGCAACCTTTGTTACGGCAGAGCCGCAGGCGAGATTTTCGCTGATGTTCCCGATGTATAAATATCATGACCGCTGGCAAGAAGTGTCGCTGGGAGAAAAACGCGCCGATGATAGGGTCGATCTTTTCGCGGGATACACTCCCACGGTTGGTGTTCTTGAGGCGTTGGAGATTCGCCGTGAATGGACTTTTGACAGCGCGAATGTGAAGCTTTCCAAAAACGAAGAATATCTTAGCAAGATCGAAAAGCTTTGTGAAAAGGAAGGCTGTGAGCTTGTCTTTTTCCTCGCTCCCGCTTGCAGTAATTATTCAGCCGAAAATATTGAAATAATAAGAAAAGCCGCAGGAGAAACTCTTTTTATCGATTTTAATGAAGAGTTTGAATCGATCGGTTTTGACATGAAAACCGATTTTTATGACCCCCTGCACCTCAATCTTACAGGTGCTCTGAAATATTCCGACAGGCTTTCGGAATATATTCCCGAAACCTTTGAGCTTGCCGAAAAAGAGCATGACGAGGAGCTCTGGCAAAAGCGCATCGGGGAGATAGAAAAGCTTATTGACACGCAATAAAGAAAAGATCCGCCCATCGGGCGGATCTTTATTTATGCCTTAGTCAAAAAGCTTGAGAATATCTTCCTTGGATTTGAGTCCCACGATCTTGTTAACGACCTCGCCGTCTTTCAAAGCTACGATGGAGGGAATCGCTGAGATGGAAAACATGACGGCAAGTTCCTCCTGCCCGTCCACATTTACCTTTCCGACCTTGATCTTGCCTTCGTTTTCGTGTGCTATCTCCTCAATAACGGGGGCGATCATTTTACAGGGTCCGCACCAGGTTGCCCAAAAATCGAGAAGTACGGGGATATCCGAGTTTATGACCTCGTCGATGTAGTTTTCTTTGGTTACTGTTATTTCTGCCGTGGTTTTTCCTTTCTTTATTTAGTTTATTATACTTTCAAGTCTTGCGGTAAAGCTCTTTTCGTTCATGGCGCCGGGCACCTCGTGGGCAATCGAGCCGTCAGCTTTTACAAACAAAGTCATAGGGATGGAATATACTCGATAGGCTTTTGCAGCGCTTCCTGAAAGATCGTGATAGATCGGGAAGATATATCCGTTCGTATCTGCAAACGCTGCGGCGCTTTCGGGAGTTTCGGAATGGCCGTCGGTGAGATTTACCATCATGAATATGACATCGTCACCGTATTCCCTGTAAGCTGCGTCGAAAAAAGGCATTTCGTATCTGCAAGGCCCGCACCAGCTTGCCCAGAAATTGACGACCACCGGCTTTCCGCGCATATCCGAGAGATTTACCGGTTGTCCCTTTGAATCATAAACTGTGAAATCGGTGGCAAGCTCTGTGTTTTCCGTGGGGTGTTCCGAAGGAGTGGCGTCGCTCAGGTAGCTTTCGGACAGATTATCATACATCATGAGTGCGCCGGCAAAGAGGGCGCAAAAAGCGATGACTCCTATGATTATCAGAATGTTTTTGATTGTATCTTTTTTCATTGGCCACCTCACATAAAAAATGTGCTTATTTTGTCAAATATGCCGATTGCCATGAGAATTCCGACAGCGACAAGAAGTATTCCGCAGACGGAATTTATCACGCCGTAATGCTTTTTTATAAAGCCGAAAGCTCCGCGAAGCTTGTCAAGCACAAGGGCAGAAACCACAAAAGGAATTCCGAGCCCCAGCGAATAGGTTACAAGCAGAAAAACTCCCGGGACAGCACTTCCGGAATTTGCCGCCATCGACAGAGCGGTGCCGAGAAAAACCCCTGTGCAGGGAGAAAGACTGACCGAATAGATTATACCGAAAAGAAATGCGGAAAAGATTCCGTTGACGGCGATAGTTTTGGTAACTCCCTTGAGAAATCCGAGCCTTATCACACCAAGATAGCAAAGACCGAAAAAGATGATTACGCTGCCGCAGACGATATTGACAACTGTTCTGTGTTCCGAAAGAAATGATCCGAAGACACCTGCCGTCAATCCGAGAAGTGCGTATACAAGTGTAATACCAAAAACAAAAGCCAAAGCTCTGAAAAGGATTTTAGACATTTTGCCTTTTTCGTCCTTTGAGCCTCCTGCAAAATATGAGATGTAGACAGGCAAAAGGGGGAGAACACAAGGCGAGATGAAAGAGATCAACCCTTCAAGAAATGTCAGAAAAAATTGCAAGATATCACCTCTGAACAATTATTATGTATATATTTTGACACAAAGAGGCTGTTTTGTCAATACCGATGGGGGTGTTTGAAATGCCTGTGTAATGAGCGTGTGTATATTTATACGGGCTGTCCAGAATTATATGTATATTATGCGAGTTTTATGCATCTTAAATGTAAATAATTTGTAAAGTGCGCATATTTATGCGGCATAGCTATTGACTAAATATACCGCCAAAGGTATAATTATCTCATTATATTACCTGTGAAAACGAGGATTTGAAATGAACAGCTTCAAAGGAAAAAGCTTTCTCAAGCTTCTTGATTTTTCGCCTGCCGAGATAGGCGCTCTCATCGACGCTGCGGCGGCATTCAAAAAAATGAAAAAAGAGGGCGTGTCCCACAAATATTGTGAGGGCAAGAACATTGCTCTTGTTTTTGAAAAGACAAGCACCAGAACCCGTTGTGCCTTTGAGGTGGCGGCGGCAGATCTTGGTATGCACCCGGTGTATCTTGACCCTAAAAGCTCTCAGATGGGCAAGAAAGAGAGCATTCCCGACACAGCCCGCGTTCTTGGCAGAATGTTTGACGGAATCGAATATCGCGGCTACGGTCAGGAGATAGTCGAAGAGCTTGCAGAATATTCAAAGGTTCCGGTCTGGAACGGACTTACAAACGAATTCCATCCCACACAGATTCTCGCCGATTTTCTCACGATCAAGGAATATTTTGGTTCTCTTGCGGGCAAAAAGCTTGTTTATATGGGCGATGCCCGTTACAACATGGGCAACTCTCTCATGGTTGGTTGTGCCAAGATGGGAATGCATTTTGTGGCGTGCGCTCCGAAGAAGTATTTTCCCGATAAGGCGCTTATCGACGAATGTGCAGCTGTGGCGAAAGAGACGGGTGCGGTCCTTGAATTTATCGAGGAACCTGCTGTTGCCGTCAAGGGTGCTCATGTTATCTACACCGATGTTTGGGTGTCGATGGGCGAGCCCGCCGAGGTATGGAAGGAAAGAATCGGAGATCTCACACCTTACAGAGTAACAAAAGAGCTTCTTGACATCGCGGGGGAACAGTGCAAGTTTATGCATTGTCTGCCTGCCTTCCACGATCTCAAGACCGAAACAGGCAAGGAGATCTTTGATAAGTTCGGAATTGATTGCATGGAGGTCACCGACGAGGTCTTCGAAAGTGAAGCTTCGATCGTCTTTGATGAAGCTGAAAACCGTATGCACACCATCAAGGCTGTCATGGCGGCAAGCTTCTGCGACAGTCTGTCCGAATAAGAAAAAATAAAAGAGCCGATCATTATCGGCTTTTTTGTTGCAAAAAAGAGCAAACAAAAAACCGGCTTCGAAAAGCCGGTTTTTGTTTTGCAAGTTAAATTAACTTATCTCTTTCTGAGAGCTACGAAGCCTGCTGCAGATGCGAGAACTGCTGCGATGCTTGCGATAGCTGCAACGTCTGCTGTTGCGGGAGCCTTTGTAGCGCCTGCTACAGGAGCATCAGCTTCTACGAAACGGATGTAGGAGAAAGAGCCGGATTCTTCGTTGGTGAACTCAACGAATACGTTGTGAACGCCGCCGGGAACCTTAACAGCAGTTGTGAATTCCTTAGCCTTTGTCTTGTCCCAACCACCTGTGTTTGTGATAGCGTAGGTTGCGATAGGAGCAGACTTGGGGTCGTCAAGCTTAATTGCAACTGTGGATGTGTTTTGTCCGCCGTAAGAGAAGGAGAGAACCATTTCCTTAGCGCCGTTCTTGCCGAAGTCAACGTTCTTGAACTCAACAGAGTCGCCCATAGCGCCGTTGCCACAGCCGTATGCTTCCATATAGCTGATGTTCTTGCCATTGCGGAGTCTACCGCTGTCGTTTGTGTGATAACCAAATTCGTCTTCGTTGCCGTTCATAACAACATTTTCAAAAGCATTCTTCGTAACTGCTGCAAATGCAGGAACTACAAGTGTGCAGAGAAGAACCAATGTCAAAAGAGCTACTGTGACCTTTTTCATTGTAAAGCCTCCTGTAAAAAATATTTTTGTAAAGTCTCACGCGTGAAACTTCTACACATATTATAATAGCTTTTTCTTGCGAAGTCAAGTTTTTTTGCATTATTTTCAAAAAAATCTTTGAAGCGCTGAAAGTTTCGTTCATTTTGATGAAAAAATGCACACTCCGAGGGGTTTTAACGGACACTCACTGCATTTTGGATTCTGGGCGCGGCAAACATCTCTTCCGAAATATACCATTCTGTGGCAATATCCCGATTGGATGTCCTGCGGCACAAGCTTTGAAAGCTCGCGCTCGACAACTGCCGGATTTTCGCTGTCGGCAAGACCGAAGCGGTTTGTGAGCCTGATGCAGTGGGTGTCGGCGACGATGCCGCCGAGCCCGAAATAATCGCCGCGGATAAGATTTGCGATCTTTCTTCCCACGCCGGGAAGCAACAGCAGCTCATCCATTCCGCTTGGCACCTTGCCGTCAAATCTTTCGATAAGCATGACCGACATATCCTTTATGTTTTTTGCTTTTGTGCGGAAAAGTCCGCAGGGTCTTATGATGCTTTCGATCTGCTCATAGGTCGCCTGTGCCATGGCGTGAACATCGGGAAAAGCTTTGAAAAGCTCTTCCGACACAATGTTGACTCTTGCATCTGTGCATTGCGCCGAAAGGCGCGACATGACAAGAAGTCTGAAAGGATCGCCCTCGAACGAAAGTGAGCATTCTGCCTCGGGATAGAGCTTGTAAAGCGTTTCGCAAATCAGCTCTACCTTTTTCTTTTTTGAGAGAAGGCGGCTCATTTGTATGCCTCCTGATTTTCAAAAAAGTCAAGTATTCCGTCGCACAAAGCCTGCGCAGAACGGTCGATGTTGCCATAAGAGAGAGTCCACTGGAATTCCTCGATATTGGAAATAAAGCTCATTTCACAGAGAGTTGAGGGAAAACGGTGGTCGCGCGCCATAGCAAGCTTCTGATAGGCTGTTGTGCGCTGATATCTGTTGAGGGAGTCGCAAATTCTGTCGGATACCGTTTCGGCAAGCATTATTCCCGAATTGTTGGAGTAAAGTCCGAGATATCCGCGGGCACGGGTTGCGTTGACGCTGTCGGCGACAGAGTTGTGATGCACCGAAATGAGAAGATCGGGAACGACTGCGCTTATCATGTCAAGCCTTTCATAAAGATCGTACGTTACATCCTCGGTGCGGGTGGTATAGACTGTGGCACCCAGCGAAGTGAGCTTTTCAACAAGGCTGTTGGCGATGAGAAGATTCAGCGAGCTTTCAGTCATGCGAAGCTCGGGTTCACCCGGACCGCGGGCTCCGCTGTCGGTGCCGCCGTGTCCCGCATCAACATAGATCCGCTTGCCCGAAAGAGGCTTTTCGGGATCCTGCGAAAGACCGATGGGATTGTTGAAGCGAATTTTTACAAAGCTTGAATCGTAAACCAACTCAAAGCCGTAATAATTCTTTTCATCCTTGAGAATTGCGGTATACAGCACGGTTTTTCCGCTTGCGCCGCTCTTGACGGTTACCTTTTCAAAAAGGGGATTATCGCAAAGGTTCATTTCGGGCATCGTTTCGGGGAGAGTGTCATAAAGGACGATAGTCACTTCTTTTTCGTTCACCCAGACATCAACGGGTATATTTTCAAGAACTCCGAAACGAAGCTCGGTGTAATTTTTGTTATATACCTGCTCGTCATTTGTTACAACCTCTGATTCTGCCGAAAGGATGGTGTTTTTGTAAAGCTTCTGTCCTTCGACCACTGTCACATTTTCACTTGATACATATCCTCCGAATTTTAGCTTGTAAAAGCCCTGATCAAAGCCTATGATATAATCGCGCATTCCGGGAGAGGAGGGAGTGTAGTCATCATAGAAAGAAGATGTGGGGGATTTTTTGAGATATGTGTAATCCTTTTCCACCTGAGCATAAATTGGTGCTCCTTCACCGATCTGACGCATAAGCGAGGTTTTTTCGGTGGCGGAATTGTTGCCCATCACGGCGTTGAAGGTGATGGTGCCCAGATCAATGATCTCGCCGGCAGGGGCAAGATTCCCGAATTTAATTGTGCCTTTATAGGTTTCTTTTATAAATGAAGAATTGGAGCTTTTTCTTCCAAGGGTCGGAGAAAGAGTGCAGGAGGCGCCGCCTACTTTGACGGTGACTTTCGAACCTGCGGGAGCTGTACACGAGAAGGTAACTGTGTCTCCTCCGCTTACCCAGGTTTCAACATTGGGAGTGGGATTTAATATCTCGTAGCTTTCCATTCTGTTCGAGGGAGTCTGCCCTGACGAGGAGGTGGAATAGTTCACCGAATGGGTAACCTGCGTTTCGCCCTGATTCAGGGTGTAGCTGTTCTTGCCCGACGAAAGGGAGGTATAGAAGCTGAAGTATCCGCCCTTGGTTCTGGAGACAGGCTCGCTGTTGAGATAAAGAGGTTCGTTCGGAACCGATGAGCCGAGCATATATTGCGATCCGGTCGTGTTTTTATATCCGTCCTGCGGATAGTTGATGGCGGTGAGGGCAGAGGCGGGATATTCTTCGGCGATTGGATGACTGTAAAGCTCGGTCAGCTTATCCTTTATTCCGGCGGTGTTTTTTTCAAGATCGGCATAGCCGTAAAAAATGCTTCCCGAACAGCACATAAGCGAGCGTGCAAATTCCGCCTGGATGGGAATTTCATTTTCGGGAAAATCTCCGAGCTTGTAAAGCGCATGGCCGATGTAGAGTTTTACACCCGTGCCGTCAAGATTTGCATTCCACCATTTTGCCACATTATCAAAGGGAGCGGCGGAGGTGTTGAACGCCCAGTATACCTGAGGCGCAAGATAATCGACATATCCCTCCTTTGCCCAGGTGAGGGCATCGCAATAAAGGGAAAAATATGCCTCAAGTCCTTTTGTGTCGCTGCCGGTGACGGGGGAATTGCTGCCCTTGTTGGCATAGATGCCGAAGGGACTTACACCGAAAGAGCATTCCGGATTTGCACTTTTGACCGAATCGTAAATAAGCTTAACGGTCGAGTTGATGTTCTGCCTGCGCCAGTCTTCGAGCGAAAGCTCCCCTCCGTAAAGCTCATATTGCGCCGCATCATCAAAAATTCCTCCCTCAACGGGGTAAGGGTAAAAATAGTCGTCGATATGTATTCCGTCGACACCGTAGGTTTCCACAATGTATTTCGCTTCGTCGGCAACCATCTGACGCACTTCGGGGAGGGCGGGATTATAATAATATTTTCCGTCGGTATATCTTACACAATATTCCGGATTCAGGCGTGCCGGGTGGTTTTCTGAAAGAGCTTCAAGCTCAATGCTTCCGGTGGTGGTCACGCGGAAAGGATTCATCCAGGCATGAAGCTGAATGCCGTAAAGATGGGCTTTTTCAATTATGTAGGAAAGGGGGTCAAAACCCTCCTCGGGGGCTTTTCCCTGGGTGCCGGTCAGAAATGCTGACCAGGGGTATTTCTGCGAGGCATAAAGAGCGTCGGATGCGGGAACCACCTGGAAAAAGATCGCGTTGAGATTTGTGCTTCGTGCAGTTTCCACGATGGTGTCAAGCTCGGCTTTCATCTCGTTTGCGCAAAGATTCTGCTTTGAGGGGAAGTTTATGTTTGAAACAGATGCCACCCAGACGCCACGGAGCTCTTTGTGGGCAGTGACTGTTACGGGGGTGTAGATTGTTTCTTCGTTTTCCTTTTCCTCATCTGAAAGAACCGGTTTTTGATAAAAGCTTCCGATTGTTCTGAAGATTATGAAGACCAAAAGGCTGATAATTATCACAGAAACGGCGGCAAGGACGGGGATTATCGGAAACCGCTTTGCCGGGCGATCGTCTTTTTGAGGTTCGATGGGGGCGTTTGGGGTTTCTGCTTCGGGCGGTGAAATTTCCGATGTGGATTTTTCTTCAATATATATATTGTCGCGGTTTTGATTCTCATTCATCGTCTTTACCTCCTGTTTTTTTGACTTTCGACTTATTTCTACATTTATATTATATTATACAACACTATTTATATGATTTCAAGACATGAAAATATGAAACTAAAAAGAAATATGTGGTATATGTGCAAATTACACAAAAACTTACCCTTGAAATTGGAGATTAGTACCCATAACGCCGATTGTGCAAAAAAACTCAAAAAAATCGAAAAAAATCCTTGACAAAGAGAAGAGAATGTGGTATTCTAATAAAGCTGACCGCGAGAGCGTGGTTAGAACGGACTTTGAAAATTGAACAACGAAAGACGAGAAGTAGAAAGAACAACTCGTTAATTCCAAAGAGAAGTAGTAAAGAACT
>JAZSFD010000123.1:0-4412 GCA_045532035.1 Eubacteriales bacterium
ATAAATGTATTTCTGAACGGGACGATGTAGGCATCGTCCCCTACAGGGAGAGATTCACCCCCTGCGTTCTCATATGTGATTTGTCTTTCCCTCCGACAAACCGCTTTTGTCTGCACACTTGCGAGGGAGGCTTTTTGTGCAATATGTCAATGTGCACTTCTGAAATAGGGTTTATCAGTGGTCTGAAGGCGGCACCGCGTGTGCCGCCTTTGAGTTTGTCGCAAAACCCATAACGCAAGTTTCGGTCAAGCTTTTTCAAAAGCTTTGCTGTATATTATTCTGACATTTATGCACCATAATTTCAAGCTTGTTTTATTATTAAAAAGCTCCAAATGCTTGACAAATCACGGAGTTTGGAGTATTATTCTTATTGAATATAAATCAAGGAGTGATCACTTATGAGTGAAAATTGTACACATAACTGCGAAACCTGCGGACAGAACTGCGGAGAAAGAAAGGCTGAAAGCCTGCTTGCTCCCCTCAACGAAGCGTCCACAGTCAAAAAAGTAATTGCCGTTGTCAGCGGCAAGGGCGGTGTCGGAAAATCGATGGTTACCTCCATGCTTGCCGTTCTTTCCCAAAGACGCGGAAACAAGACCGCCATTCTCGATGCCGATATCACAGGTCCTTCTATCCCCAAGGTGTTCGGAGTGCATGACAAGGCAGACGGCGACGGAGTGAATATTTTCCCCGTAAACACAAAGACTGGCATTGAACTTATGTCGATAAATCTTCTTCTTCCCGACGACACTGATCCTGTTGTTTGGCGTGGACCTGTTATTGCAGGTGCCGTAAAGCAGTTCTGGACAGATGTTATATGGAATGATGTGGATCTCATGTTTATTGACTGCCCTCCCGGAACAGGCGATGTGCCGCTGACAGTGTTCCAGTCTATCCCGGTTGACGGCATAATCGTTGTGGCGTCACCTCAGGATCTTGTTTCTATGATCGTCGAAAAGGCTGTCAAGATGGCGCAGATGATGAACATTCCCGTGCTTGGTATTGTCGAGAATTTGTCCTATTTCGAATGTCCCGATTGCGGAGGCAAACACAGCATCTTCGGCGACAGCCATGTGGATGAGACGGCTGAAAAATACGGCATTAAGAATGTTGCCCGCCTTCCCATCAATCCCAAAATTGCAGCCGCTGCCGATAAGGGAATGCTTGAGCTTTTCGAGGGAGACTGGCTTGACGGCATGATGGATATGATCGAAGGAATTGAAAAATGAATATGACTCATTCACAAAAAGCAGGTGAGCTTTTCGCTTCGGGCTATAACTGTGCACAGGCGGTATTCGGAGCTTTTTGCGATGTGACGGGTGTTGATGAGACCACGACATTCAGACTTTCCTCCTCATTTGGTGGGGGAATGGGAAGGATGCGTGAGGTCTGCGGTGCAGTTTCGGGAGCTTTTATGGTGCTTGGTACCTTGTACGGATATGCCGAGCATGAGGACAAGGCAAAGAGTGAGCTTTATGCCATGGTGCGTGATTTTGCCGACCGTTTCAGAAACGAAAACGGCTCGATCGTCTGCCGTGAGCTTTTATCCGGGGCAGGGATACCTAAAGATACCTCGAACGAACCCGAAGAGCGCACTCCCGAATATTACAAAAAGCGCCCCTGCCGCGAATATGTTGAAATGGCAGCACAGATACTCGACGAGATGATCGCTCAGAAAGGATTGCCCGAATGAAGATCAGATATAACGAAAATAAAGAAATCGTTGATATGATAAGAAAAGGTATTCTGAAAAAAGAGGGACATTGCCCTTGTAAGAGGGAAATGTCCGAGGATACCATGTGTATGTGCGAAGAATTCAGAGCCCAGGTGGCAGACCCCGAGTTTGAGGGATATTGCCACTGTATGCTCTACTACAAGGAAAAATAAACACTGTCACATTCCGCGCTTGGAAAGCTCTTCCTTCAGCTTTGCAAGCGCGCTTTTTTCTATGCGTGACACATATGAGCGCGATATTTTAAGCTTTTGTGCCACCTCTCTTTGGGTCAGCGGCTTTTTTCCTTCACAAAGACCGTAGCGATAGACGATGATCTCGCGCTCTCTTTCGTCAAGCACAGTGTTTACGGCTTTGAGCATCTGGCAGCTTCGCATTTTGAGATCAAGGTCGTCGGCAATAGTGTCCTCGCAGGAGATTATGTCCATGTATGTAAGAGGGTTTCCGTCCTTGTCGATCTCGACGGCATCCGAAAGGGAGGTTTCGAGAGCATATTTTTTCTTTGATCTGAAATACATCAGAATTTCGTTTTGCAGGCATTTTCCGGCATAGGTGGCAAAGCGGGTGCCGTTTTCGGGGTTGAACGAATCGATGGCTTTGATAAGCCCTATGGTACCAACCGAAATGATGTCGTCATTTTCGGTGCTGGTTGCCGACGGATAATATTTTTTTGCTATATGCGCCACAAGGCGGAGATTCCTTTCAATGAGGATATCGCGGGCTTGCTTGTCGCCTTTTCTGCTTTTTTCAAAATATTCCTTTTCTTCCTTTGCCGAAAGGGGTGGGGGAAAGGCTGAATTTCCCGATACCTTCAGAAAAAGAAAAATGACATTTGACAATAGCCCTGACAGAATAAAAGACATGATTTTTTTCTCCAAAATCGAAGATGACACTGTTATTCTATGCCTTGCCTGCCTGTACAGTGACATCAAATGTGATAAAATAGTTAAATATTTCGCAAATAACGATAAAAGTTATAAAAAAATCAAAAAATGTATTTACTTTTTGACAAAAAAGTGGTATGATATCTATAATTGAATATTTCAAGGAGGATATATAAAACTATGGCAAGAAAAAAGATTTCCATGGATGGTAACACAGCCGCCGCTCATGTAAGCTATGCGTTTACAGAAGTTGCAGCTATTTACCCCATCACACCTTCCAGCCCCATGGCTGAAGTTACCGACACATGGTCGGCAACAGACAAGAACATGTTTGGCGAGCCCGCAAGAAACATCTTCGGCGACCGCGTAAAGATGGTCGAAATGCAGTCTGAAGGCGGTGCGGCAGGTGCCGTTCACGGCTCGCTTGCAGCAGGCGCTCTCACCACAACCTACACCGCATCTCAGGGTCTTCTCCTTATGATCCCCAATATGTACAAGATCGCGGGCGAACTTCTTCCCCACGTTATCCACGTTTCGGCAAGATGTGTTGCTTCTCACGCTCTTAACATCTTCGGCGACCATTCGGACGTTTATGCCTGCCGTCAGACAGGTTATGCCATGATGGCAGAAACCAACCAGCAGGAAATTATGGACCTCGGTGCTGTTGCTCACCTTGCAACCATCAAGGGCAGAGTTCCTTTCCTCAACTTCTTCGACGGCTTCCGTACTTCTCACGAAGTTCAGAAGATCGAAGCATGGGACTATGAAGATCTCAAGGAAATGGTTGACATGGATGCTGTTAAGGCATTCCGTGACAGAGCTATCAACCCTGAGCATCCCGTTCTCCGCGGCTCTGCAGAAAACGGTGACACCTTCTTCCAGCACAGAGAAGCTTGTAACACATATTACGATGCTCTCCCTGCAATCGTTGAAGAATACATGGACAAGGTAAATGCCAAGATCGGCACAAACTACAAGCTCTTCAACTACTATGGTGCTCCCGATGCTGACAGAGTTATTGTCGCTATGGGCTCCATCTGTGATGTTATCGAAGAAGTTATCGATTACATGAACGCACACGGCGAAAAGGTCGGTGTAATCAAGGTTCGTCTTTACAGACCTTTCGTTGCTGAAAAGCTCGTTGAAGCAATTCCCGCAACTGCTACAAAGATCGCTGTTCTCGACAGAACCAAGGAACCCGGCTCTCTCGGCGAACCTCTCTATCTCGATGTTGTAACAGCCCTTTCTGTTTGCGGCGTTTCGGGCAAGACAGTTGTCGGCGGCCGTTACGGTCTCGGCTCCAAGGATACTCCTCCCGCAAGCGTTTTCGCAGTTTACGAAAACCTCGCAAAGGATGCTCCTAAGAACCACTTCACCATCGGTATCGTTGATGATGTTACAGGTCTTTCGCTTGAAGAAAAGGAATGTCCCGACACTTCTGCTGCCGGCACAATCTCCTGCAAGTTCTGGGGTCTCGGCGGCGACGGTACAGTCGGGGCAAACAAGAACTCCATCAAGATCATCGGTGACCACACCGACAAGTACATCCAGGCATACTTCCAGTATGACTCCAAGAAGACCGGCGGTATCACCATTTCTCACCTCAGATTCGGTGACAATGTAATCAAGTCTCCTTACTATATCAACAAGGCAAACTTCGTTGCCTGCCACAACTCTTCTTACCTCAAGAAGTACGACATGGTCAGCGACATTAAGCCCGGCGGTACCTTCCTGCTTGACTGCGCCTGGTCCGCTGAGGAGCTGGATGCCAACCTGCCCGCAAAGGTAAAGGCTTA
>JAZSFD010000088.1:0-8345 GCA_045532035.1 Eubacteriales bacterium
CCTGCAAGTATAACATAAAGTTTTCACCATTGATCTGATTCTGCAGCCACCACACTTGCGATGGAGTCTAAATAAGACCCCTGCGGGAGAGGCAAAAAACCTTCCCACGAAGGGGAAGGTTTGAAAGTCGGATAGTTTATATGTTGTAAAGATGATAATAAACACCGCCAAGGGCTAAAAGCTCCTCGTGCGTGCCTTGTTCTTTTATACCTGAATCTGTGATAACAAGGATCCTGTCGGCGTTTTTGATGGTTGAAAGTCTGTGGGCTATGGTGAGAACCGTGCGGCCTTTCGACAGCTGTTCAAGCGATTTTTGAATAAGCTTTTCGCTTTCGTTGTCAAGAGCCGATGTAGCTTCGTCGAGAATGAGTATCGGCGGATCCTTGAGAAAGACTCGGGCAATCGAAAGACGCTGTTTCTGGCCGCCAGAGAGCTTCACACCGCGCTCACCGATATATGTATCGTATTTGTCGGGCAGGGACATGATGAAATCATGTGCACCTGCTTTTTTTGCAGCCTCTTCCACCTCTTCCATTGTGGCATCAGGCTTTCCGTAAAGTATATTTTCGAGTACTGTTCCCGAGAACATATAAACATCCTGCTGAACGATGCCGATGCTTTTGCGAAGCGATTGCATGGTGATGTTGCGTATATCGTTGCCGTCCACCGTGATGACACCTTCGTTTATGTCATAAAAGCGGGGAATAAGATTGCAGATGGTCGTCTTTCCTGTACCCGATGCTCCCACAAGAGCGATGTTTTCGCCCTGTTTTATGCGGATATTTATATCTGAAAGGACTTCGGTGTCATTTCCCGGATAGCTGAACGATACATTTCTGAACTCAATCTCTCCGCGCACCTCTGTCAGCTCTTTGGCACACTTTTCATCAACAATCTCGGGCTTTGTGTCCATGATCTCGACAAAGCGTTCAAGACCCGTTATGCCGTTCTGGAACTGCTCTGAAAAATTGAGTATCGTTCTTATCGAGGTGGTAAGGGTTGCAATATAAAGAATATATGCCGCAAAGTCTTCAACACGGATTATGCCGTTTTTCAGGAAGACCGAGCCAATAATTATGACGGAAATGTACATCAGACCTTCAAAAAGCTTTGTGGTCGCCTGAAAGCCTGCCATATAGTGATAGGATTTCTTTTTGACTTTGAAGAAGATCTTGTTGCCCTTGCCGAATTTTTCCTTTTCAATCTCCTCATTGGCAAAGGATTTGACGACTCTGATGCCGAGAAGCGAATCCTCCACCTGCGCATTCAGCTCTCCCGTTTGCGCTCTGCGCTCCTTAAAGGCGTCGCGCATTTTCTTGCGGAAGCTCAGAGATGCAAAAAGCATGATGGGGAAGAGGGCAAACAGAATCAGAGTAAGCGTTATGTCGATGGTCAGAAGATAGATGAAAGCAACGATTATCTTTAGTCCCGTGATGATAAATTCTTCGGGGCAGTGATGTGCAAACTCGGTAATGTCAAAAAGATCCGAGGTTATGCGTGACATGATCTGACCGACCTTGGTTTCGGAAAAATATGAGTGCGAAAGGGTCTGGAGATGCGCGAAGAGATCTGTTCGCATATCGGTCTCCATCATCGTTCCCATGACGTGACCTCTGCCGTTCATGTAATAGGTCGCCGCCGTGTCGATAAGACGGAGGATTATGTAAAGCGCTCCCGTTTTGGCAATGAGCGAAAGTGTAAGGGCTGCAGGATCTGTGGTTGCGATTCCCGTGATACCGCGCACTATGATCGGGAAAACAAGCTCGCACACGGTCGTCAGCGCCGCACAGAAAAGATCAAAAATAAGTATACCCTTATACTTTGCATAATAGGGGAGGAATTTTTTGATTAGATATGATGTTTTGTATTTTTTTGTCGTTTTAATAATTATACACTTCCTTAGCTGAGACTGTCATAAAGCTTTTCGAGCTTTTCGTTCCACGCCTTGTATTTTTCAAAATCAAAGGCAGGAAAACCGTGGAGATAGTGGTTGATGTGCTTTTTGCCGCTGGTTTCCCATTCGATGAGGAACATTCCCTTGTCGGAATACATGACGCGGATGCTGCACAAGGTCTTGTTGCTGTTGGGCTCTACCGAAAAATCACCTTGCTCAAACACTTTTCCGCTTTCAAGATCAGAAACGCGGAAGAAGCCTTTTACTGTTTCAAGAGTGTCGTTTGAGGCGACGATATTGCTGTTCCAGTCGGCAATCTCATCCGCCATGATGAAGAAAGGCTCGCTTGAGCGCTTGATGTAGTTGTACGCCTTTTTCTTTTCGAAGTAATAATCAACCACCGCATCCGACATCTGAGGCCAGCCGTCAAGGATGTTCCACCAGATGATGCCTGAAGTTCTTGGCTTTCCGACACGGATGCGCTCGATGAAGAACTTGTCTGCCTCAGCCTGCGAAAACTGGGAGGCAAGGGCAAAATCGTCAATGTTTTCGGGGGTAATGAATTTTTTAAGCGATTCGGGGGCGGGGCAGCCGTGATAGCCTGTTTCGCTGACAAAGCTTGCAGGAGATGCGGCATAGAACTTTGCTTTGTAATAGTCGCGCACTCCCCACAGATGTGCTTCGGGAATGTTTTTGACGACACCCTTTGAGGCTTTTGTGACAAAGGGGGAGCTTGGAAGGTAAGGTCTTGCCATGTCATTTTCAAGAACCGCCTGCGGAAGAGTTTTTCTTGTGAGAATATTGACATCCTGAAGATGGTTCACGCCGTTGATGAACTGATCGCATTCGTTGTCGCCTGCCCAGAGAATGATTGAGGGATGGTTGCACAAGCGTCTGATGACGATTTCCGTTTCGTCATATATTGCTTTCTGAAAAGCCTCGTCGATGGGATAGGCAAGACAAGCCATCATGAAATCCTGCCAGACCATGATGCCGTGTCTGTCGCAAAAGTCATAAAAGATGTCCTGCTCATAAACTCCGCCGCCCCAGACCCGAAGAATGTTGCATCCGACATCCTCACAAAGGGCAAGGGCTTTTTCGTATCTTTCGGCATCTCTGCAATGAAAAGCATCAAGAGGTACCCAGTTCGAGCCGCGGCACATGACGGGAATACCGTTGATGATAAATCTGAATCTGCCGTTGTCGCCATCGGTGGTCTCGGTCATGTCAAGCGAAACAGTCCGGATTCCCGTGGAAAAGCTGTGCTCGGCAACAACCTTTCCGGCCTTTTCAATAATGCAAGTCACATCGTAAACATTTGCATCTCCATATCCCTTTGGCCACCAGAGATAAGGGGAATCTACGGTGACATCGATGATATCTGCCTTGAAGCCTATCTTCTGCGAGCCGTAAAAGATTGAATCCTTGCATTTTCCCTCGATGCTTATTGTAAGCTCCTCGCCAAAGGGAATGTCAAGGTCATAGCAGAAACGCAAAGTCGCGCTTTTTTCGGAAATGCTGTAAGTGTAACAGAAAAGCTGGTCAAATTCATAAGCACTTTTTTCAACAAGATAAATATCCTTGAAAATGCCTGCCGTGACGATTCTCGGCAGGATGTCCCAACCGAAGCAGTGCGCAGCCTTGCGAAGATATGCCGATTCAAGATAGTGATTTGCTCTGTGATTGGCAAGCGAGAAAGCCTTGTATTTGTGCTTGTAAGCTTCGAGCATTGCGGAGCTGATATGAACCTTCAGAGTGTTGCTTTCGGTGATAACATCTGTCACATCAAATTCGTGGGAAACAAACATATTGTCGGATGTGCCGATGAGCTTTCCGTTCAGATAATACTGTGCCACACAGTCTACTCCATCAAAGCAGAGAAAAAGACGCTCGTTCCCGAAGCTTTCGGGCTTTTTGAAGCTTGTTTCATACCACCAGCCGTAGCCCTCAAAAGCATAGGTTTTTGTGGAATTTGTGCCCATGAAAAGATCGTCGGGAAGAAAACCGTTCGCCGAAAGGTCGAGAAGAGCATCGCCGGGGACATTTCCGTCAATTTTTATCTCGCAGTTATCAATTTTGTCGGGGGAGGAAATGTCATTTTTTTCGCTGTGACCGTAAAGCTCCCATTTACCCGAAAGAAGGTGTTTTTTCATTGCTGCCCCGCCTTGATTTTTGTGTTTTTTTAATTATAAAATTCGTGAACGATGTGGTCAATGTGCCACAATATTGTAGGGACAGATGCCCACATCTGTCCGTTTCCGGGTCGATGAAGGGCATCGACCCCTACATTGTCCACATCGATTGAATGATTTAGATGCCATAAGCAATTTAGCTGAATTCAACTTCGTTGAATTCATTATACCATATTCGCCCCAAAAATACAACACAAAACTGTCTTCAAAAAATGATAGCGTAACATTTATGTCAAAACCCCTTGATAATCCTGCGAAAATCTGTTATTATATAGTTATATGAATAAAGTAGAAAACAACTGACAACACAAAAGGTGACTATTTTGGCAGAAACAAAGAACAAAAAGCCTGCCTCCGAAAGCCTTGTTCCGAAAGGCTCAAAAAAGGCAGCTCAACCAAAACAAAAAAACGAACCCGAAAAAACTCCCATCCAAAAGAAAAATGCAAAAACATCGGGCACTGAAAAGACAAAGAAAGAAAAAATTCAGGATCCCATACCCGAGGAGCAGGAAAAGCCGCGTGAAAAGAAACCGCTTGACGAAAACTCCATTCTTTTCAACCTCCTGCCCTATCTTCTCGGTTTTCTCGCCGTGTTTGTGGCGTTTTGCATCGCTTTCCCGAAGCAGACGGGACTTTTCAGCTACATAACCGAATCAATACGCTTTCTGCTTTCATACGCGGTGTGGTCTGTTCCGATATTTATGCTTTACGGCGCCTTCAAGCTTAAAAGCCATATGCGCCGCGGCAGAGTGATGCAGAAATTTGTTTTCAGCATCGTCACCGCCGTATTCATTTCGGTGCTTGTGGGACTTATTTTCATATTGAACACCAAGGACACGGCAGCGCTTGACCCGATGGCTGATGCCGCAGGCTACTGGGGGCACTACAAGGGCGGCGGAATCATCGGAGATCTTTTAGGTCTTGGACTTTATAAGATCACCGGAAAGGCGTCCATCTTCATCGCCTCTTTCCTTGTTCTCATCTTCACAATGTTCGAGTTCGGACTTACGCCGGAGGACATTTTTGTATATATCCGCGACAAGATTAGAGCGCGCTGCCACGACATTAAAAACAGACAGCGCACCCCCAAAAAGGGAATTCCGGCACAAAACAGCAACACCGACGAACGCAGAAAAAACGGCGCTCCAACTCCCCAAAGGGTACACACCGCGTATAAGATAAACCGCGACCTCGCCTACCGTCTTACAAAGAAAAACATCGACATCGACATTGACGACAAAAAAAGAGGCAAGCAATCTGTATTTGACAGCATAGCACTGTCGGATGACACGACCGACGAAGAAAAAAAGCGGATAAAAGCCGAAAACATTGCGACTGCTCAGGCTGATATCGATGCAATAGCAGGAGCTGCCGACAGCTACATCCCCGACGAAGATGCTTTTGAAAAGAAGGTCGATCTGACATACACCGATGAAACGGCAGTGTCTGACCCCGAAACCGATCTTTCACAGATTGACGACATTTTCGCCGACGGAGCCGTGATTGAAGCCGGCGGCATGGCAATGAACCCATCGGTTCTTGAAAAAGAGATCATTGACACCACAGAAGGCTCCGAGATCATATCCGAGGTGACCGACACCGAGCAGGAGGATCCGGGCTTTGAGGTTTCGAACGGCAAACTCACAGTCGAATCGCGCCCAACCCTTGAAGAGCTTTACAGCTATCCCGACACAGAGCTTCTGAAAGCCGACCCAAACCCCACTACCTTCACCGTGACAGAAGAACTCAAGGCAACCGCCGTCAAGCTTGTTGACACCCTTGCGAACTTCGGTGTCCGAACAAAGATCATAAACATCAGCTGCGGTCCCACCGTCACAAGATATGAGCTTCAACCGGAGGTCGGCGTCAGAGTAAGGTCTATCCAGAACCTTGCTGACGACATTGCCCTGCATCTTGCGGCAAACGGTGTCCGTATCGAAGCCCCCATTCCGGGCAAAGACGCTGTCGGTATCGAAATTCCCAACAAGACGGTTTCGACCGTTTACATCAGAAACCTTATCGAGAATCCCCAGTTCAGAAATCTTAAAAGCCGCATTTCGGTCTGTCTCGGCATGGACGTTGCGGGAAGTCCCGTTTACATGGACATCGCCAAAATGCCACATCTGCTTATAGCTGGTGCCACAGGTATGGGTAAATCGGTTTGTATCAACAGCTTTATCATCAGTATTCTTTACAAAGCGCGCCCCGATGAAGTAAAATTCATCCTCATCGACCCCAAAAAAGTCGAATTCAGCCTTTACAAGGGCATTCCACATCTGCTTGTCCCCGTCGTGAACGATCCAAAAAAATCGGCAGGTGCGCTTGCCTGGGCAGTGTCCGAGATGGAGCGCAGATTCGCTCTTATCGAAGAGGTCGGAGTGCGTGACATTGCAGGCTATAACGAGGTCACAAAGAACGACCCCGAAAAGCCCAAGATGAGCCAGATCGTCATCATCATCGACGAGCTTGCAGATCTTATGATGACAGCCCGCGACGAGGTAGAAAGCTCGATCTGCCGTCTTGCACAAAAAGCAAGAGCCGCAGGTATGCACATCGTCATCGGTACCCAAAGACCGTCTGTTGATGTCATCACAGGTCTTCTCAAGGCAAACATCCCCTCCCGAATCGCCTGCACTGTTGCATCCCAGGTCGATTCGCGTACCATTATTGATATCGCAGGTGCCGAAAAGCTTGTGGGCAAGGGTGATATGCTCTTTGCTCCCGTCGGATGCCTTAAACCTATACGCGTTCAGGGCTCTTTTGTCAGCGACAGCGAGGTCGAGGCAGTCACAAACTTTCTAAAGAAGAACTTTACCGCCGAATATGACAAGAGTATTATCGACGACATTGAGCGCGAAGCTGCAAAATGCGGCGAAAAGAAAAAAGGTAAGGTTGATATTGACGACGGTGAGTCTGCCGCATCCGGAGGACTTGCCGATTCGGATGAAATGATAATGCCCGCCATCCAGGTAGCCGTCAGCGCAGGACAGCTTTCCACCTCCCTTTTACAGAGAAAGCTTTCGCTCGGCTATGCAAGAGCGGCACGCATTGTTGATATTCTCGAACAGATGGGGGTTGTGAGCGGTTTTGAGGGCTCAAAACCAAGGCGCGTGCTCATCACCGAGGAACAATACCTTGAAATGAAAATGCGTCAGGACAGCTCCGAGAGCTGACACACGGCATAACACAAATCCAAAGCCATTGCAGACAAATTTAAGTTTGCAATGGTTTTTCTTTGATCAGATTCAGACTCCTTCCGTCACGGCTTTGCCGTGCCACCTTCCTCGGGGAGGAAGGCTGAATAGGCTCCTCCTCCGGGGGAGCTGTCAGCGTAGCTGACTGAGGGAGTTGGAGCTTTGCTTTCGCCATTGATTGAATTCCGACTCCTTCCGTCACGGCTTCGCCGTGCCACCTCCCTCGGGAGGGAGGCAAATTAAGACTCCTGCTGATAAGGGCGGCAAGAAAAAAGATATTTCTTCGGTAATTTGGTCATTTTCAACAATATAAAAGGCGTTTTTTAGTCAAACGTTTTATCTTTCAACCAAATATGCATTTTTTCTAAAATAATTATTGACAAACAGGAATATATTTGATATAATAATCAAGCGGTGTTGAGAGACCTTCTCGCAAAGATCCTCGCAAAGCACATTTGGCGGAATAGCACAGCTGGCTAGAGCATCCGGGTCATACCCGGCAGGTCATTGGTTCAAATCCGATTTCCGCTACCATATTTCGCCGGCAGGCAACAGTTTGTCGGTTGATATGGCCCGTTGGTCAAGCGGTTAAGACACGGCCCTTTCACGGCTGTAACATGGGTTCGATTCCCGTACGGGTCACCAAACAACCTGAATCGAATAAAGCTCGGTTCGGGTTGTTTTTCTTTCAAAATTTAATATGGCCCGTTGGTCAAGCGGTTAAGACACGGCCCTTTCACGGCTGTAACATGGGTTCGATTCCCGTACGGGTCACCAGAAAAGAGACAGATTTCAAAAGAAATCTGTCTCTTTTTAGCTAAATTCGCCTGACGGCGAGATAAATTGAGCAAGCTCAACTAAATTGCCTTCGGCAGCTAAATGTGCTTCGCACGCTAATGGCGAATTTGATTTAGCTGCTCCGAAGGAGTTATTTAGCTATTGCGGAGCAATAATTTCGCTTTGCAACTTGTTGCAAAATTTAGCTAAAAATAAATTTTGCTCAAAAAGGCTTTTCTGTAAAATCATCAAGATCAAAATTCCACCATGTTGACGATTCAATTCGTG
>JAZSFD010000063.1:0-12860 GCA_045532035.1 Eubacteriales bacterium
ATCATCACTACTTCCATTTTAATTTGTCTGTTTTTTCCTGTTACAAGCATATTTTTCTCCTAAGTTTTATGCTTATATTATACCATATTTTATCGTTTTTTGCAAAAAAATGACCACTGACTGGGTTTGTCAGTGGTCTGAGGGACGATGTTTTCATCGTCCCTGCTTGCTGACAAAGTGTATTACAACAATTGCTGTTAGCAATATGCACAAACAGGGAGTGTCATAATACCTCCATTGCCTGAAAGGGCGGCTGATTGATACGCCCATTTTTCCAAAACAAGGTTTCTGATATCGGCAAAGCAGAAGTCCAATCAGATGAGCGTCTGTAATAATTGTAGGGGAGGATGGCCACAACGGCCCCTTAAGAAATACAGTTATAACTTGTTTTGGGGGAGGTTGTGGGCACCGTCCCCTACGGAGAGAGATTCTTAAATCCTGCAATATTCCCGTCTCTCTCCGTCAAAACCTGCGGTTTTGCCGCCACACTTGCCAGGGAGGCTTTTGTGCAATATATCAATGTGCACTTCTGAAATAGGGTTTGTCAGTGGTCTGAAAGAGGGCTCTTGCCCTCTTTTTGATTGTTGCATTATCAGCCTGCGATGATGATCGGGATAAGAAGCGTTGTGGGTCTGCCGGGAACTGTAACCTGAACGATGGCTCTGTTCATCGGTTCAATTCTTTCACCTGCGGTGAGAGTGACCTCCCACGAATGACCGTCAACAGGCTCATGATATACCTGCTGATTGAGATAAAGATCACGCTTATAGGGCGAGCAGGTCCAGCTTTCCGGGAGAATAACTCTGATATTAAGATGTCGCTGATCGTATACCTTATTGAAGAATCTGATTCTTACCTTGAGGCTTTCTCCCTCGGAAATGGTGGGCTTTTCGAAAAATTCAACGATAGATTCGACACACATATTATCGGGACCGTCATAGGAATAGGGTGTTCTCATAAAAAGCTTCTTTTCGATGCCCGAAAGAGTGTTTCTCACTTTTTCATCGGAAATATCTGTATCCCCGTCGGTATATTCCATATCAATACCATGAGCCTTGAACATGAAAGGAATCATTTTCATCACACGCTCGGTAAGCTCGGTGCAGGTCTTGGGCATGAGATGTGCAATGTTTGTTCTGTCAATGGCAACAGTGACGATGTTGTCGCCGAGGTATTCTGCCCAGTCGGCAGGTATTCCTTCTTTGCTGTAAACTATACCGAGAATAGCACCGACTGTGGCTCCAGTGCAATCGGTGTCGTCGCCGCAGTTGATGGCATAGATCATCGACTTCTTGAAATCACCTTCGCCGTACATAAGACCGATCACTACATAAGCAATATTTTCGGGAGCCTGGAACCAATCCTTTTCTTCGAAATCCTTTACAAGCATATTGCGGACTTCGCGGTAGTCTACACCCTTATCATAACAATCAAGAACAAGCCTTACGCATTTTGCAACCTTGCAATCGGCAGGAATTCTGTCAAGAGCAAGTTCAACAAGCTTGCGGATATCAGACTCAAAGAAAGCATAGCTTTCAAGACATGCGGTAAAGATCTCGGCATAGGTACCTTCCGCCATGCCATGATCAATGGAGGCATCGGCGAAAGCGTATTTTGCGGCAATATTCGGGAAGCCCGGTGCCATTGTTGCCCAGATTTCAGAACGGATCCACGCGCCGTTGG
This sequence comes from Eubacteriales bacterium, assembly GCA_045532035.1. Taxonomy (GTDB): domain Bacteria; phylum Bacillota; class Clostridia; order Oscillospirales; family CAG-382; genus UMGS1052. Next base: position 1,684 of record JAZSFD010000063.1, read on the forward strand.
AATCCTTCCACTGTTCGTTTTCGTATTCACCCGAAAGAGGAGGCAAGAACCCTGCCTTAAGATTGCTCTTTCCGACACCGTATTCGTTCCAATGAGCAGGAATGTAGCTTACCCAATATTCCGAAAGGATATTTCCGTTGAGCTTAATAAGACCTTCGGTTTCTGCAGCCATAAGCCAAATAAGCTGAAGGTCAAGATCGTCGTTTGGCAAGACCTCTCCCGGCTTTGTAACAAAGCCTTTGATGTCAAGCATCTGCCTTTTTCCCTCATATGGTGTTCCCATGGTGCCGCCGATATTTTTTCCGAGCCAGCAGCCGTATATCTTGCTTTCAAGCAGTTTTCTGTTAAACTTTATCATTGTTTGTTCCCCCTTTCGATGTTTGTTGTTTTTATTCTATCACAAAAAAGCTAAATACAATATTGGATTTTACAGTATTGATATCAAAATCAAATACAGAAATGAGTTTTTCTGTATTCAGCGGGAGTTGCTCCCATATACTCACGGAAATGCTTATAAAATCTTGTCTTGTCGGTAAAACCCACCTGATAGCAGATCTCATCCACAGAAAGCTCGCGTTTTTTCAAAAGCTCGACGCTTTTGTCGATGCGCGCCTTTGTTATATACTCGGTAAGGGTCATTGAATAAGTTTCCTTGAAAAGGCGGCTGAAATATGACGGAGTGTAAAAGCAACGCTCGGCAAGATCCTGGAGAGTGAGCCTTTCATGGCAATGGGATTCGATGTAGCCAAGGATATCGTCTGCTACACTTCCGAACAGCTTATGATCTTTCGAAAGCCCGCGGGACATGGCGCGGAAGATGAAAAGCAAAAGCACCACAACGATAGAATTTATCATAGTGCTCCTGCCAAGGCGCGCAGAACGGTATTCGTCATAAAGCATTGCGAAAAGCGTGTCTGTTTTTGCCATATTCGCATCATCGAGCGAAACAAAGGGGTTCTCCTTGTCAACCGAATTCGCAAAGTCCTCAAAGGCAGTGAGAGACAAAAGCTCGAAAGCGTTTTCGGAATTTACAATAGAGCTTCCGAAAAGCTCGGGCCGCAGCATGAGATTATAGAAGGACATTCCCTCGGAATCGGGAGTTATCGAATGGGTCTGCTTATAGTTTATAAAAAGAAGGTCTCCTTTTTGACCTGATACGACACATCATTGATGCGGTGGGTACCGGTGCCGTCACAAATATATACGATCTCAATAAAGTCGTGGATGTGGATATTTGTCGATCGGGTAGCGTTTTTGGTCAGAAACATTGACACTCCTTCGCCATTATTAAAAAAGCTTCCAGACATATACTTGTACACGCCACATCCCCCTTTCATATTCGAGTTTATTGTAGCAGAAAAAAACAGATTTGACAAGTAAAAGTGAAGAATTAGTAGTGAAAATGATAAAATTGAGAAAAATTTGTCAATTATTGAAAATACTATTGCGTTTTGTGTTTTTTTGGTATATAATGTATGATGTCTGAGATTTGGATTTGTTCGAAATTTTTGACATATGTCATTGTTTCGCGACAACCATTTCGAAATTAAATTATTAAAAACGGAGGTAAAAAAATGAATCCCGGTTTTGTAGTTGTAATGGGGCTTTCCATTGTGTTCATCGGTCTTGTCTGCATCATTCTTGTATGCAAGCTGATGAGCCTTGCAGTCGGCATCGGCGAAAAGTCTCCTGAATCCGCGGCACAGAATCAGTCCACGGCTTCGCAACCCCAGCAAACAGTCTCCCCTCAGTCGGCGTCTGAAATTCCTTCAAGACCCGAACTTGTTGCGGCAGTAGCCGCCGCAATTTCCGAATACAGCGGAAAAGATATTTCCGGCATCCGTATTCTCTCAATCAAAAAAATTTAAGACAGAAAGGTGAAAAAGTCATGAAACAGTACAAAATCAACGTAAACGGCACATTCTACGAAGTATCTATCGAGGAAGTTGACGCTTCCGAAATCAAGTCTGCAGCTCCTGCAGCACCCGCAGCACCTGCTGCTCCCGTTTCATCTGCTCCCGCGGCAGGTGAAAAGGTGAACGCTCCCATGCCCGGTAACATTCTCGCTGTAAATATCAATGTGGGCGATGTTGTCAAGGCAGGTCAGGTCGGTATGGTCCTTGAAGCCATGAAGATGGAAAACGAGATCATGATTCCCTGCGACGGTAAAGTTACCGCTGTCGGTGTTACAAAGGGTTCGACAGTTGAATCAGGAGCTTTCCTTTTCTCGATCGGCTGGTAACACAAGGAGTAGCAAAATATGAAAAAGAGAATTCCGGCTCTTCTTGCCGCGTGTGTTCTTCTTATTTCGGCCCTCGGCATGTCTGTTTTCGCAGATGAAGAGAGCGTCGACACAAGCGTCGCTGAAGCTGAGACAGAAGCTCCTGTCGAAGAAGCTGAGACAGAAGTCATCACAGCAGAAGAAAAAGAAGAATGCCCCATTATTATTAAAGATGCTCAGTATGATATCGATACAAAGACACTGAGCGTCATCATTGCAAACAAATCATATAGTTCATATGATGTTTCGGTTATCCCGGGAACAACAGTCTCAACTGTTTCTTTTCCGGAAATCGACAATGTTTACATGAATGTCATCCAAAGCATTGTTAGCAACTACGGCGAAGACTTCCTCAATCAGCGAGGCGATCAGGTAATGCAGATCGCTCAGCAGGAGGTCATGAACATCTACATGACAAACCTTGGTGCAGGCGCTGAAAAGACCTTCAAATATCAGGTCGAAACCAGCGGAGACAAGGATCCCGTCATCGATATTGCGGTTTATCACACTCCCTTTGACCCGTCTGTAGTCAGTGCAACAGTTTCGGAATTCAACATCGAAACATTCACAGACATTCTCCACAGACCTGAGGTCACTCCCATTCAGGCTATCAAGAACTTCCTCGGTCAGACTGCTGTCAAGGGCTTTATGGACAACCCCAAATGCCTCATCATGATCCTTGTAGCTTGTGTACTCATTTACCTTGCTATCGGAAAAGGATTTGAACCCCTTCGCCTTCTCCCCATTGCATGCGGTATGCTTCTCACAAACCTTCCCGGCGCGGAAATGTTCCACGAAGAGCTTTTTGCGGGCGGACACGCACACTGGAACCTTTTCGATGCTTCAAACACCGTAACCCCCGGTCTTCTTGACATCCTCTATCTCGGTGTTAAGCTCGGCATCTATCCTTGCCTTATTTTCTTCGGTGTCGGTGCCATGACAGACTTCGGTCCCCTTATCGCAAATCCCAAGAGCCTTCTTATGGGTGCTGCTGCTCAGCTTGGTATCTTCGTGACATATGTTGCGGCGATCTTCTTGGGCTTTAACGGCGCCGAAGCAGACTCCAACGGTATCATCGGCGGTGCTGACGGTCCTACGGCAATTTATGTCACCAGCCGTCTTGCCCCCCACCTTCTCGGTCCGATTGCAGTTGCGGCATATTCCTACATGGCACTCGTTCCCGTTATCCAGCCTCCCATCATGAAGGCACTCACAACAAAGAAGGAAAGAATGATCGAAATGACGGCTCTTCGCACAGTTTCGAAGAAGGAAAAGATCATTTTCCCGATCGTTGTTACCATCTTTGTTGCAATTCTCGTTCCTTCGGCTGCTCCCCTTGTCGGTTCGCTGATGCTCGGAAATCTTTTCAAGGAATGCGGAGTCACCGAAAGACTTTCAAAGACCGTTCAGAACGAGCTCATGAACATCGTAACCATCTTCCTCGGTATTTCGGTCGGTGCCACAGCTACAGCTGACACATTCCTCGCTCCCGAAACACTCAAGATCATCTGCATGGGCGTTGTTGCCTTCGGTCTCGGTACTGCAGGCGGCGTACTTCTTGCAAAGTTCATGAACCTCTTCCTCAAGAACAAGATCAATCCCCTTATCGGCTCTGCGGGCGTTTCTGCCGTTCCTATGGCAGCACGAGTTTCGCAGATGGTCGGTCAGAAAGAGAATCCCAGAAACTTCCTGCTCATGCACGCCATGGGTCCCAATGTGGCAGGTGTTATCGGTTCGGCTATTGCCGCAGGTGTTCTTCTTTCGCTCTTCGGTTAATCAATACTGATACGCGGCAAGTTACCGACAGACTTGCCGCGATATGAAAAATCCTGTCGGAGAAAAGAGTAATGAAAATGGCTAACAATCCCCTTAAAATAACTGACACCATTCTGCGTGACGCCCATCAGTCCCAGGCGGCAACCAGAATGCGTATCGAGGATATGCTTCCCGCCTGCGAAATGCTCGACAACATGGGCTATTGGTCGCTTGAATGCTGGGGTGGCGCAACATTTGACTCTTGTATGCGTTTTCTCAACGAGGATCCCTGGGAAAGACTCCGCAAGCTTAGGAAAGCTATGCCCAAAACAAAGCTTCAGATGCTTCTGCGCGGTCAGAACATCCTCGGTTACAAGCATTATGCAGACGACGTTGTAGACAAGTTCATCGAAAGATCCATCGGCAACGGTATCGATGTTATCAGAATCTTTGACGCTCTCAACGACACAAGAAATATGCGTCAGGCAATGGAAAGCTGTAAGAAATACGGCGGAATCTGCGAAGCTGCTATCAGCTACACTGTATCTCCCGTTCACAACGAAGAATATTTCGTAAAGCTTTCAAAGCAGCTTGAGGAAATGGGTGCAGATGTAATCTGTATCAAGGACATGGCAAATCTTCTTCTTCCCTACGATGCATACTCGCTCGTAAAGAAGCTCAAGCAAAATGTCAAGGTTCCGATCCATCTCCACACACATAACACCACAGGTACAGGTGACATGGTCAACCTCATGGCTGCACAGGCAGGTGTTGATATTGTTGACTGTGCTCTGTCTCCCCTTGCAAACGGTACAGCTCAGCCTGCAACAGAAGCACTTGTTGCAACACTCAAGGGTACAGACCGCGACACCGGACTTGACCTCACAAAGCTCTCGGATGCTGCCGCTCACTTCAGAAAGGTCGCAGGCAAGCTCAAGGAGCAGGGTTCTCTCGATCCCAAGGTTCTCAATGTTGACACAAACACTCTTCTTTATCAGGTTCCCGGCGGAATGCTTTCCAACCTCATTTCCCAGCTCAAGCAGGCGAATGCGGAGGACAAGTATTATGATGTTCTCGCCGAGATCCCGAGAGTAAGAGAAGACTTCGGTTATCCTCCCCTTGTAACTCCCACAAGCCAGATCGTCGGAACACAGGCAGTTCTCAATGTTCTCTCCGGCGAGCGCTATAAGATGGTCACAAAGGAATCCAAAGGTCTTTTGCGCGGAGAATACGGTCAGCTTCCCGCTCCCGTAAACGAAGAAGTCCGCAAGAAGGCTATCGGCGATGATGAGATCATCACCTGTCGTCCTGCAGACAACATCGCTCCCGAGCTTGAAAAATACCGTGAGGAGACCAAGGACATCGCCAAGAGCGAAGAGGATGTTCTCAGCTATGCCCTCTTCCCCCAGGTCGCTTCCAAATTCTTTGACATACGCGACGGTAGAGTCAAAGCCGAAGAGCCTGCTGCTGCCGCTCCCGCAACGAAGACAGAATCGAACGGTCCCAAGGTCATCTATGTTCAGGATCTTCTCAAATAAATCCGAAATCACATATTTTTGAAAGGAGTCAGACATCATGCCTCAATTTGTTCAAGAGCTTCTCGGCTGGCTCACCACGGGCGGTGTGAAAATTGCCATTGCATTTCTGATAATATTGATTTCTTTTCCGATCATAAACCGTCTTTCAAAATCCATTATCAAAAAATGCGAAAAGAAAAATTATGATAAAACCCTCGGAAAAACCCTTGCTTATCTCGTAAAAATAGGCGGTAAAGTAATTATTCTTTGCTGTCTTCTCGGCTATCTCGGCATTGATACCGCAGGCATTTCGGCTCTTATCGCCACCCTCGGTGTCGGTATCGGCCTTGCAGTTCAAGGCTCGCTCGCAAACTTTGCAGGCGGTGTCCTCATCATTCTCACAAGGCCCTTCAAGGTTGATGATTTCATCGAAGCACAGGGTGTTTCGGGTATTGTTGAAGACATTCACATCATTTATACCACCCTGCGCACAGGCGACAACAAGGTAGTGTCTATTCCCAACGGTGCTCTTGCAAACGGCACGATTATCAATTACAGCACAAAATCCACAAGACGTGTTGATCTTGTATTCTCCATCGCTTATGAGTCAGATTACACAAAGGCTCGCAATCTCATTCTCGCCCTTGCCGAGAAGCATGACAAGATACTTGCGGATCCTGCACCCTTCTGCCGTCTTTCGGAGCACGCTGACAGTGCCATAAAGCTCACTCTGCGTGTTTGGTGCGATGCTGCCGATTACTGGGATGTTTATTTTGACCTTCTCGAGCAGGTCAAGGCAAAGTTCGACGAAGAAAACATCGTTATTCCCTTTAACCAGCTTGACGTTCACATCAACAACAAATAATCTTTACACCAAAAACGCCCGATCATCGGGCGTTTTTGTTTGTCATAAGATAAATCCGAACTGTTTCAAGCTTGATTTTGTCAACAAGATTTTGCTGTAGCTGAAACTGCTTTGCAAAAAGCAAAGCGGTTTTTGTCGTTTTTCGTTTTATTCTGCTGTCGGAATATTGACAAAAGTCTTAAATTGATATACAATATAATGTAAATCAAAATTATTAGGAGAAGTGTGTATGCCGACAGGAAATAAGCAACAGTTATATCCCTGCCGCAGTTGCGGTTCAAAGTTTTCACCGCAATCAACAGGTGGAGTTTGCCCATATTGCAAAAACGCAAATCCCACATTGATCGAGCTTGCCCGCAAAAACTCAATTATGACCCAAAGGCGCAGAAATCAGATCAAGAAAGCTCTTTTTCGCCTTTCTGTCGCAGTCATCCTCCTTGTTGCTGTCATCATCTCTCTTGTGCTTCTGATATCCGCCCTTGTAAAAGGCGGCAACGACCTTGTTTATGTCACCGAAGAGTCCTCCTCTTCTCCGATATTCTATTCAGATTCCGACGGACGGCTTTATTATTACGACAGCGGCAAATCAACCCTTGTTGGAAAAGGCTCGATTTCCGATCATGTTTATTCGGCAAAAAACAAAGTTTCTTATGCTGTCCTTGAAGGAAGCCGGAATTTTGATTCAACTGCATCCGCCTCAAGTCTTATCAGGATCACCGACGGCGGAAAAAAGATAGACACAGTCGCGGAAACATATTACGGCTCCATAACTTTTATTCACGGCGGTAACTGTGAGTATATCTATTACATGGTCGACGAAGTGCTCAGCAGCTATCAGACACCATCATATCTCTACATTTACTCTCCCAACGAAAAAGCTCCCGTCAAGATTGACGAGTTTTCGTCAGATGAATATTTCGGCAATTTCAGAGTATCTCCAAACGGACTCTATCTTCTTTACAAAACCGAAGATGATGACGGCACAAAGCTTGTCAAATATTCGGCAAAAAGCGGCGAAAAAGAGTTACTCGGCATCAAAAACGCCCAGCCTGTGTCGATCGACAACAAAGGAAAATGCTATTCCTATCTGAAAACAAATCCCGAAAGCGGCCTTGCCACCTTCTATGTTGAAACAGGAGTTGCCGACCGCGAGCATATTCCCCTTCCCGCCGGATATGCATCAAAGATATATGTTTCGGGAGATTGCCGCGATTTTGTCATTGAATCCGGACTCATAACAATCATCAAGGAGTTTGGTATGCCTCAGTCGGAGCTGCTGGTTACAGGCAAAAAGGGCTTTGGTATCGACTACTACGACGAACTGACCTATACTGATCCGTCTCCCCTTACAGTGTCAGGCGTATCAATGCTTCTGCAGTGCAAAAACGAAAGCTTTTATCCATACTATTATGTTTCCGAAACGGCAGACGGCTCATCACTTATGTACTGCGAAGCTGACGGAAGCACAGGAACACTTATCGAAAACGGTTTTTCGCAATTCTGTACCAACGGCAGTAAGGGCGCCTATATTTACAAAAATGGTCTTTATACCCTTGAACTTAATACAGGAAAGCCCAAGGTCTCCCTTGCTTCGGAAAACTTCGGAGACTACACTCTCTGCGGTATGTCTGAAAACGGAAAATACATCTTTTGCTGCGACGAAAACGGAAATCTCAACAGGATACCCTTCAAATACAAAGGCTCTGACTGGACAAGAATGGCAATAGATCCGAAAATTTATTCTCTGTCATCTGACGGCAGAAGAATCATATATTCCTCCGACGGAGTGCTCTATTATTCAAAGGATAACAAGCCTGTAAAGATCGCAGATAATGTTAACTCCGACAAGACGGTCGTAACAAACAATGTAAAAAAAGTCCTCTGCCTTGCCGAATCAGACGCAAGCAAAGCCGAAAACGCCTATACACTATTTCTGTTTGATGGAAAAAAAGTGATTTCTGTAGCTGACAATGTATCAAACCTCTATGCCACCGCAAGATTGATGCTGGGAAGAGACGAACCCGAAGTATACACCAGTCCTTTTGTGCCGCAGGATGCGCCGGAGGAAATCGAAGTGCCGGAAATCAAAGACAGCGACAATGATTCAGATACCGAAAGCAATAATCAGTAAGCAGACTAAAGGAGAAAATCATGGAAAGAATAAGCAAGGAAAACTATTATCTTGATATCGCCTGCACAGTTGCATCGCGAGCCACCTGCCTGCGCAAAAAATACGGTGCCATCATTGTAAAAAACGATGTCATCATCTCCACCGGCTACAACGGCGCGCCGAGAGGCCGCAAAAACTGTACGGATGTCTGCTTCTGTATGCGCGACAAGCTCAATATACCGCGAGGAGAACGCTACGAAATGTGCCGTTCGGTACACGCCGAAGCCAACGCCATCATCGCTGCCTCCCGCGAGCAGATGATAGGATCCACAATGTACCTTTGCGGAGTTGATGCAAAATCGGGCGAGCTTATTGCCGATTCGTGCAGCTGCCAGATGTGCAAACGCCTCGTAATCAATTCGGGCATTGAAAGAGTCGTTGTCAGAAACACAAAAGACGAATTTACCGTATATGATGTTGAGTCATGGATAGAAGACGACGACAGTCTCAACGGGACTTTCGGTTACTGATTAAAAAAAGCATGAAAAAAGTTTTATTTGTCTGCACGGGAAACACCTGCAGAAGTCCGATGGCGCAAGCCATTTTCAACAAATACGCGCCCGACGGATATACTTCATCCTCCGCAGGCATCACAGCCTCCGACGGAAGAGCTGTTTCGGAAAACTCCTGTCTTGCTCTGCGCGAGCTCGGCTTTTCCTGCAATCATTTGTCCGAGCGCCTGACCGAAAAACATCTTGAGGAATACGACATAATCGTCGGCATCACCGCCGATCACGCAAAGATGATTGCGACACTTTATCCGAATTTTAAGGACAAAGTATTCGCCTTTCCCATAGATGTTTCAGATCCCTACGGCGGCGATCTCGTTCTGTATCGCAGATGCCGCGACAAGATTGCCGAAGGAATAAAACAAATCATCGGAGCGCTCGAAAAATGAACGCGGAAATTTTGATTGAAAAAGCATCTCTTTCGGATGTAAAAGAAATTGCCGAAATCGAAAATCTCTGTTTTTCGGTGCCGTGGTCGGAAAAAGCCGTGGAAGAATTTATAGAAAATCCTCTTTGTGTCATGTTTTGTGCAAAGCAGAACGGAATAATCGCAGGATATGTCGGGCTTTATATCATCATCGGGGATTGCGACATTGCCAATGTGGCAGTTCTGCCCGAGTTCCGCAAACGCGGCATTGCAATAAAGCTCATGGAGCACGCCGAAAGCTTTGCAAAAGAAAAAAATGTCAATAAGCTGATGCTTGAGGTCAGAGCTTCAAACCTGCCTGCCATAAGCCTTTATGAAAAGCTTGGCTTTTCGACCGTCGGTATCAGAAAAAATTACTATACTCAACCAAAGGAAGATGCTCTTCTGATGGACAAGACCATCGACGAGCAAGATTTGACAGAATGAAAATTTTAGCCATTGAATCGTCCTGCGACGAGACCTGTGCCGCCGTTGTCTCGGACGGCCGCAAGATACATTCAAATGTCGTCGCGTCTCAAATAGAGACCCACGCACTTTACGGAGGTGTTGTTCCGGAAATCGCCTCCCGTGCTCACTCGGAAGCTATTTCATGGGTAACCGAGAAAGCTCTCAGTGATGCAGAAATGCCCCTTTCAGACATTGATGCTGTTGCTGTCACCAACGAACCCGGACTTATCGGTGCTTTGCTTGTGGGAGTAAATTTTGCAAAATCTCTCGCCTACGGCGCTGACAAGCCCCTCATTCCCGTTCATCACATCAAGGGACACATCGCCGCAAATTATGCTTATTTCAACGGTGAAGACGGAAAAGAACTTCTTGAGCCACCCTTCACGGCTCTTGTGGTTTCTGGCGGACACACCTCTCTTGTGGCAGTGAAATCGTATACTGATTTCGAAGTGATAGGCGCCACGCGTGATGATGCCGCGGGAGAAAGCTTTGACAAGATCGCCCGAATGATCGGTCTTCCCTACCCGGGCGGTGCCAAAATGGATGCTGCCGCAAAGAACGGCAACCCGAAAGCTTTTGCCTTCCCCGACACAAGAGTAAAGAATTGCCCTTACGATTTTTCTTTCTCGGGACTCAAAACCTCTGCCGTCAACATCATCCACAACGCACAGCAGAAGGGAGAGTCCATAGATTGCGAAGATATGTCAGCCTCCTTTACCTCGGCAGTTGTCGGCGCTATCACACAGCGCGTCGCGCTTCTTTTATCAGACCCTGAAAGGACGACCTCCGACAAGCTTGTGCTTGCGGGAGGAGTTGCGGCAAACAGCCATCTGCGTGCAGCTCTTGAAAAGCTGTGTAAAAAGCATGGTGTGAAATTCTTCGTTCCGCCGATGTCTCTTTGTGGAGATAACGCTGTCATGATCGGATGCCAGGCATACTATGAATTCACCGAAAAGAAAGACAAAAATTTCAGAGATCTGTCGCTCAATGCATTTGCCACGGGCGAATTATAAAAAATGAAAGACAGGAAGTTACAAAAATGAATCAGGATCCAAACTCCAAACCCATATCCACCGCCGTCATCAGACGCCTTCCCCGCTACTTCAGATATCTTCGCGAGCTCATCAGAGCACGCATAACCCGAATCTCCTCAAAAGAGCTTTCCGAGCGCATGAATGTCACCGCCTCCCAGATCCGTCAGGATCT
>JAZSFD010000003.1:0-25033 GCA_045532035.1 Eubacteriales bacterium
ACCGCAAAGTTCCTCATTGCAAACCTTCTTCTCATCGACCCCCATTATTATCAGATCTCGGGCGTTGATGAGAATGATGAGGACAGAACAAACCCTCTGTCGTATCTCATTCTTGAAGCCGCAGATTCTATCAATATCGCCTGCAACCTCACCGTTCGCGTACATGAAAACTGCGACCGCGAATTCCAGCGTAAGTGCGTATATTATCTCATAAAGAACAAGAATGCATGGCCCCGCTTCTGCAACGACAAGTCTTTGGCAGAAGGCTACATGAGAAACGGCGACATTGATAAAAAGACAGCAAGAGAAAGAATCGCTGTCGGTTGTAACTGGATGTGCGTTCCCGGCAAGGAATTCCCGATGAACGACACAGTCAAAATCAACATCGCCAAGGTTCTTGATGAATCTCTCAAGGATATGAAGGATGAGCCGAACAAGAGCACTGCACGTCTTTTTGAAATATATGAAGCTCACCTCAAAAAAGCTATCGAGGTCACAGCCGAGGGCATCAACCTCCATATCGATCATGCGTGGGAAGTAACTCCCGAGCTTGTCATGAACCTTATGATGAACAACACCATCGAGCGCGGTGAGGATATTTCGCAGTGTGCCGAGCTTTATACCGTCGGTATCGACGGCGCAGGTCTTGCGGTGGTTGCCGATTCGTTCGGAGCTATCGAAGCAAGAATCGAAAAAGAGGGTGTCGTTTCGTGGGAAACTCTTTATGAAAACCTCGAAAACGATTATGCGGATGAGAGAGTGCGTGCGATCATGTCGTCGGCTCCAAAATATTGCCAGGGCGGAACGGTGTCTGACGCCTGGGCAAAGAAGCTCACCGACAGCTGGGTGACAGCCATCAAGGCGCAGAAAATGCCTGAGGGCAGAGCTCTTATTCCCGGTTGGTTCTCATGGTCAAGAACCATTGAGTACGGCTCGAAGGTCGGCGCCACCCCCAACGGAAGAAAAGCAGGAACTCCCATCTCCCATGGGGCAAACCCCAACGCCCACTTCAGAACAGACGGCGCGCCCACAGCTCAGTCCAACGGCATCGCATCTGTCCAGTGCGGCTATGGCAACACAGCGCCCTTGCAGATCGAATTTGACCCGATGGTAAAGCCTGACGATGAGGGAATCGACCTTGTTCTCAGCCTCATTCTCGGTCACTTTGAGCAGGGCGGAACACTTATCAACATCAACGTTCTTGATAAGGAAAAGATCCTCAAGGCAAACGAAAACCCCGATCTTTATCCCGATCTTGTTGTCAGAGTCACAGGCTTTACGGCATATTTTGCAAGCCTTTCGCCTCAGTTCAGACAGCTCGTGGTTGACAGATTCCTTACGGGATTTTAATGAATACAAAAAAGAGAACCCGGGCCGGTTCTCTTTTTTTGCGTTTATTTTAAGAATAGCTTTTTGTATTCTTCAATTATAGCTTTGTCGGGCACTTCATACTGAGTATATTCCATGTCAAGCGCATCATATTTGTGCTCGCCCATCTTATGATAGGGGAGAAGCTCGACGGCGCTGCATCGGATGCTTTTCAGAAACTCTGCCATCCTTTCCATTTCCTGTGTGTCATCGTTTACGCCGCATATGACGGGGATGCGGATGATGATGTCGACATCTGTTTTGTCCGATAGCTTTTTCAGATTTTCGAGTATCAGTTTGTTTGAAACGCCTGTGTATTCCTTGTGCTTTTGCTCGTCAAAGCATTTCACATCATAAAGGAAAAGATCGGTGTAGGGGAGAACCTTTTCAAAATGCTCCCACGATACGCATCCTGCTGTGTCGACTGCGGTATGTATTCCGTTTTGCTTGCAAAGATTCAGAATTTCGCAAAGAAAATCGATCTGAAGCATACATTCTCCGCCCGAGAAGGTCACGCCTCCCTTTGATGTATCGTAAAATGTTTTGTCTTTTATAATTTCTCTGAGGACTTCTTCGGGGGTGTATTCCTTTCCGCAGACCTTGCGGGCGTCGTTGGGACAAAATATCTCACATTTTCCGCAGAAATCGCAAACTTCAAGCTGATGCGGACAGACTTCGGCGCATTTTCAGCAGCCTGTGCATTTGTTTTTGTATAGCATCATCTGCTTTTCAAAGCATTGGCTTTCGGGGTTGTGACACCATTTGCAGGAAAGGTTGCAGCCCTTGAAAAATACCGTCGTGCGGATACCCGGACCGTCAACGAAAGAGTTCCTTTGAATGTCAAAAATCGTGGCTTTCATTTGTTACCTCAATAAAAAATTAATTTGCGTGATTTGTTCTTTCAATAATATCGTTCTGCAGTGAATCATTAAGCTTTACAAAGTATTCCGAAAATCCCGATACTCTTACTCTTAAGTTTCCGTAGTTTTGAGGCGCTTCATGTGCTGCAAGAAGTTCTTCCTTCGAAACATAAGTGAGCTGAAAATGGACGCCGCCGTTTCTGAAATAGGTTTCGAACATATCGACGGTCTTTTCAAAATTGTCGTCGTTTTTTATAAGCTGCTCGTCGATGGAAATGTTTGTCACCGTCGAGCCGCAGGCTATGGCATTAGGGTCAACTGACGCTATCGAGTTGAGAAGCGCCGTGAGCCCTTGTCTGTCTTTTCCCTCGCTTTGCCCCAGACCAAACTTCAAAGGAGCTTTCGCGTATCGTCCGTCGGGAGTAGCCCTCAACTTTTCACCGAACCATTTGAAATGCTCGTTATAGCCTGTAAGGTTGCCGATAAAGCCATTGATATCCGAAAACATTCTTCTTGCCAGAAAGATAACGGTAAAAGCTGTCATAAAGCTTTTGGCCACAAAATTCGACCTTTCGGTGTCGTTTCCGAAGAAATCTCCTTTTTTGAGAATGAGGGTGCGCATATCTTCGAACCCCGTCCAGTCAGCATTGATGGCGCACACAAGCTCTTTCATGGAAAAAAGCTTTTCGTCAAAAACAAACTGCTTGACAACGATCAAAGAATCAATAACATTTGTAATTCCCATAAGCACGGGGGGCTATGACTGTGTTTCCGCCGCCCCGGGTCAGGCTCTTGGCGTTTTCAATACAGTCATAGAAGAAAAAATGTAGTTTATATCTTCTGCGCGCTTGAGATTGTAAAGATCATCGTAATTATAGCACTTTTCAAGTAATGAAAAAAGGCTTTTTTCAAAAATATCATAAAACTTTTCAAAATTGCAAGCATTTTCGATCTCGTCGGTCTTCTTTGTGAAAAGTTGAGTTATCGAATAAGGAAGATTGATCTTTGATGTGCTGCCGGTGATGGCTCCTGTGAATGCAGGCTCGTTGCAACCGACGGTGGTATAGGTCACGGCGCGCTCAAAGGGAATGCCGCATATTTGGTGTAACATTTTATCCTTTTATCGTCGTTTGTAAAAGCTATCCTCTTGTGAGGATCTTTTCGTTCAAGATCCATCACATACCGCAAGGTTTCCCTTGGGGTCTTCTTGGTCCATCTCAAGGTGACCTGAGGAATATAGGTGGGAAGCTCGTTAAGACTTTCGAGTATCAGTTTTGAAAAATTGTCAAAGCTGTCGCTGCCGTCGGCGGCATAGCCTCCGATACAAAAATGCGATTCTCCTCCGCGGGTGAACTGAAATGAGTTTTTGTGTGTTGCCGCCTGAAGCATTAGAAATAGCTCCTGAAGATATTCTTTTGCCTGATCTTGCGTGAGTGTTTTTTCAGCAATGTCTTTTTTGTAAAAAGGTCTTAAGTATCTGTCAAGGGTGCCCACGCTGTCGGGATCGGCAGAAAAAAAGAGATATATACACAAAACCGCTTCATAAAAGGTTTCGGCCCTTTTTTCGGGCACCTTCATCAAAGCAGCAGACAGCTTCAACAGATTCGCTTTGTGTTCGGGATTTTCAACCGTCATGGCAAATTCATACACTCTTTCAGAGCACTTGTGTGCCCATTCGATGAGAGTGAGAGCAACTTTTTTGAGCGCTGTAAGAAATTCCTTGTCCTCGGGATCGTCATGCGCCGCCATTGATTTATCGATAAGTGTGATAATTCCCGAAAGTCCGATGTCAAGAACTCTCCCATAATCTGCTGTGGCGTGCTGCCATTCAAAGGTGGAAACATCCTCGACCGATTTGAGATAAAAAAGTGATTTGACTTCCTGAAATCCTGCGTGGCCGCCTCGTCTGAAGGCATCCCCCACGCAGGATCCGTCGAAGTTGAAAATCCTGTCATGGCGGAATATTCTGTTATAACGGGTGTCTGGTTGAGAATATATTCGCAGAGTCTTTTTGATTCACGCTCCTGCCTTGAAAGGAAAATGTCGCATCTGTCATACTCCGTCTTTGTGGGTGTTGCATACATTTCGCCGTTAAGGGTAAGCTCGCAAAGCTTTTTGATTCTTTCTGTCATTCCGATTCCTCCGAATGTGGTTTTATTACATTATACAAGTGTGTGCGCAAAAGTAAATAAAAGATATGGCATTTTTGTAATTTATAGCACAATACTTGAATTTTCGGATGTTTTGTGCTACAATTCCTTTGGTGATGAAAAATGTTCGGAAAAGAAAAAATCATAATATCTGAAATATATTCGGTGGTTTATGTCAAGCTGGGACATCCCGACAAAAAACAGTCGCGATATGGTCCAAGAATGTATAAATACGAGCTTGTTTATAAGTTTTCGGGTGAGTGCATCACGACTTTTAACGGAAAAGTGTTGCACAACCTGCCGCACACCATGGAGTTTTTGCCAAAAACCGATAATGCAGATTATACTGTGGATATCATAACACATGGCGAATGTATAGATATACATTTCGACACAGAAAGCCCTATGCCAAATGATGCGATATTTTTTGATGTGACAGAAAATAAAAGGCTTGAGGAGCTTTTCAGAAAGATATATTTTCTCTGGGTCGGGCGCAAGGACGGATATGAATATAAATGCATGAGTATCATGTATGAGATACTTTCGGAGCTTTCAAAAAAGCAAACTAACTATATTCCGGGTGACAAATATGCTCTTATCGAAAAGGGAATAGACTATCTTCGCGAGTATTGCCTTGACAAAGAAATAGATTTTTATGAGCCCTCCCGTCTCTGCGGCATCAGCTATACATATTTCAAACGGCTGTTTATATCAAAATTCGGAGTACCTCCGATAAAATATGTAACAAAGCTGAAGCTCGAATATTCCCTCGATCTTGTCAGCTCAAAAAGATATAGTGTAGGGGAGATTTCCGAAATGTGCGGATTTGACTCGGTTTACTATTTTTCCAAAAAATTCAAGGAAGCATACGGCGTATCACCGACCAATTACAAGCTCTGACAACAAAAAAAGACCGGCCTTATTCAAAAGACCGGTCTTTGATTTTGTTTGTTTATGCAAGATACTGCTTGAGCGATTCCGGAACTCTTTCGGGCTCGATGGAAGCGGTGACTGTGAGGTTGATGTTGTCAAGAAGGGGAATAACCTTTCTTACAAATTCTTCAAAGCCGGAAACCGAATCGCAGCAGATCTTGAAAGCGGAGTCGATGAAGAGATCCGAAATGTCATAGTTGGAAGCAAGAATTCCGCAAACAAAGCCGTAAAGCTTTTCAGCGTCATCGATGCTGTATGTGATGGTGTCAATAAGTCTTGCTTTGTTGGAAATTTCGTGTATGAGCTTGGTGCCCTTTTCTATACAAACAACGCTACCGTTAGTTGATTCGACAGCGGAATTTACCATTTCAATAAGATTCTTTGTTTTGCCCGAACCTTTAAGTCCTACGAAAATCTTGAGCATAATAGTGTACCTCCAGAGAATGATTCGACAGCTAATGAAAATCAATCGCTATCGTCTGTAATTATTGTACAACAAACTATGTGAAAAGTCAATAAATTTGATTAAAAAAACATTATTTTGTGCAAGATGCACAAAAACAGCTCGGATGAGCTGTTTTTGTTTTGGTAAATAGTTAATTTTGTTCTGAAAAATAAATATTAAAGGCAAATTAGCCAAAAGCCATTCTCAGAAGCTCTTCATGAGCTTTTCAAGCTCAGCCTTGCGTGCGGCATTTTCATCGCCGGGCTTTCCGAGAAGAGCGAACATATTCTTCTTGTAGGCCTCAACACCGGGCTGGTTGAAGGGGTTGACACCGAGAATATAACCCGAGATTGCGCAGGCAAGCTCGAAGAAGTATACCATGTAGCCGTAATCTTTTTCGGATCTCGAATCAAGCTCAAGAATGATGTTGGGAACATTTCCGTCAAGGTGAGCGAAAAGTGTGCCCATATATGCGTTCTGATTTACGAATGTAAGCTCCTTGCCCGAGAGGAAGTTCATGCCGTCGATGTTTTCCTCGTCGTTGGGGATGATGACTGTGTGGTTCGACTTCTTGATGTCAACAACAGTTTCGAATATGTTGCGCTGACCCTCCTGAACAATCTGTCCGAGAGAATGGAGGTCTGTGGAATATATAACAGAGCAGGGGAAAATACCCTTGCCGTCCTTGCCTTCGCTTTCGCCGTAAAGCTGCTTCCACCATTCGTTCATGTACTGGAAGGCGGGCTCATAGCAAGCCATGATCTCCATGACCTTGCCCTTGCCGAGAAGAACATTACGAAGAAGAGCGTACTTGTAAGCGTCGTTCTTTTCGATATCGCAGACCTTAAGCTCGCGAGCCGCTGTCTGTGCACCCTCCATGATGGCGTCGATGTCAATTCCTGCAACGGCAATAGGAAGAAGTCCGCAGGCGGTAAGCACCGAATATCTGCCTCCGACATCGTCGGGAATAACAAAGGTTTCGCAGCCGTTTGCATCTGCAAACTTTTTAAGGTTTCCGCGTGCCTTGTCGGTGGTGATATAGATTCTCTTTGCGGCTTCCTCTTTTCCGTACTTCTTTTCAAGGAGCTCGCGGAAAACGCGAAAAGCCACGCCGGGCTCTGTGGTGGTGCCGGATTTAGAGATTGCATTTACGGAAATGTCTTTGCCTTCGCAGATCTCAAGAAGCTCTGCAAGGGCGGAGGAGCTGATGGTGTTGCCCGCAAAATAAATGTCGGGAGTGTCCTTTTTCATGTTGTTGTAGTAGGGGGACTTGATGAACTCAATTGCAGCTCTTGCACCGAGATACGAGCCTCCGATACCGATGGCGATGAAAATATCGCTGTCGCTCTTTATTTTTTGGGCAGCCTTCTTGATACGCGAGAATTCTTCCCTGTCATAGTTTTCGGGAAGGTCGTACCAGCCGAGAAAATCGTTTCCGGCGCCAGTCTTTTCGATGAGATCCTTGTGAGCCTTTTCAAGAGCGGGAACATATGCCTTGATGTCAGCGTCACTTACAAAATTTTTGAGATAGTCTGATTTGCATCTGATAGCCATTGTGATAAATCCTCCGATGGAAAAAATAATGTTACTCACTAACATTTCATTATAGCGTGAACTTTTGAAAAATTCAAGAGTTTTGATGAAATATGTCAAACTTTCTTGAAAAATTCTGTTTTCGGTTTAACAAAGCACACCCGATCTTCGAAAAGAAAAAACAGGTGTGCTTTAGGGGTAAAAAATGAATCAGCAAGCACCGATCTTGCGGAACTTTTCATATCTCCCGGCAAGAAGCTTGTCGGCTGTGAGCTTTTCCTTTTGTTCGATCTCGCTTATGATAAAGCTTTTGAGATCTGAGGTGATCTCATCCTGTGACCTGTCTTTTTCCTCGATGATCTTTTCGATAACATCGAATTTGAAAAGGTCGTGGGCGGTAAGCTTGAGAACTTCAGCAGCCTCAGCAGCCTTTGCCGCATCCTTCCAGAGTATAGATGCGCATCCCTCTGGAGAGATTACCGAATAAACAGAATTTTCAAGCATGATTGCGGTGTCGCATACACCGAGAGCAAGCGCTCCTCCGCTTCCGCCCTCTCCGATGATAACAGAGATGATCGGAACCTTTATGCCCATCATTTCAAAAAGGTTTTCTGCAATAGCCTCGCCCTGACCGCGCTCTTCCGCATCAATGCCGCAGTATGCGCCCGAGCTTCCGATGAAGCAGACGATGGGACGCGAGAACTTTTCAGCCTCTTTCATGAGCCTTAAAGCTTTGCGGTAGCCCTCAGGGGTGGGACAGCCAAAATGCCTTTTCATTCTGTCCTCAATTGTGTCTCCGCGTTCCATGCCGATGACGGTTACGGGAATATTTCCGAGATAACCGATGCCTCCGATAATGGCGGAATCGTCGCCGAAGCGTCTGTCGCCGTGAAGCTCGATGAAATTGTCGATGAGTCTGGAGATATAATATCCGCCCGACGGTCTTTTTCCGTCACGCGCCGACAGAACTCTGTCGTATGCTCTGATTTCGTTTGTGTGTTCTTTCATATGCCCTCCGTTGTTCAGCGTTTTGAATGGAGCGCAAGAAGCTTTGAAAGGGTATATTTCAAACGCTGTCTTGTCTCGATCATATCGATGAAGCCGTGTTCAAGCATAAATTCCGCGCGCTGAAAGCCTGCGGGAAGCTTTTTGCCGGTGGTTTGTTCAATGACGCGCTGACCTGCAAATCCGATGAGAGCTTTGGGCTCGGCGATGATGATGTCGCCCTGCATTGCAAAGCTTGCGGTAACTCCGCCTGTGGTGGGGTCGGTCAGTACCGCAATATAAAGTCCGCCTGCATCGCTGTGGCGCTTTGCGGCACCGCTGACCTTTGCCATCTGCATAAGCGAGATGATGCCCTCCTGCATTCTTGCGCCACCTGAGGTCGTAAAGCCGACAACCGGAAGTCCTTCTTCGGTGGCAAGCTCAAAAAGGCGAGTAATCTTTTCGCCCACAACGCTTCCCATGCTTCCCATCATGAAGTTTGAATCCATGACAAAAAGTGCACATTCGTTTCCTCCGATCTTTCCGACACCGCAAACAACGCCCTCTTCAAGTCCGCTGGCTTTCTTTGACTTTTCAAGCTTGTCTGAATATTCGGGGAAATCAAGGATATTCTCACTTTTGAGTTCTCCGAAATGCTCGGCAAACTCGCCCTCGTCAACCACCAGTGCAAGACGCTCCTTTGCGCCCATGCGCAGATAGGTTCCGCAATCGGGGCATACCATATCGGTTTTGTAAAATTCAGATCTTTTTGCGCTTCTTTCGCATTTTTTGCAGGTTATCTCTTCATTTTCGGCTTTCTTCTTGAGAAAACCAAATAAATTCATGATTCCCAATTATTTATTCCTCCGAATCGTTTTTGTTACGGGTGATGGCAAATGAAAATTCGGCGCTTACACAAAGCTTACCGTTCACAAAGCCATGACCCTTTGCAAAATAGAAAGGCTCGCGGACCTTTGTGAGCTCACATTTTGTTTCAAAGGTATCGCCGGGAAGCACAGGATTTCTGAACTTCACCTTGTCAAGCCCGGTGAAAAAGGGAAGACATCCGTCTTTTATCTCATCCTTAACACAGACGCATACCGACTGGGCAAGTATCTCGCAAAGAATGACTCCGGGCACTACGGGATTTCCCGGAAAATGTCCTCTGAGGAAGAATTCTTCTCCGGTTATCTTCTTTTTTGCATATGCCACCCCATCGCATAATTCCGCTTCATCAATAAGAAGCATATCGTCGCGGTGGGGAAGTATCTTTTTTATCTCTTCGATATTCATGACTTATTCACCGATCTTCTTGAAGCCGATGCAGGCGTTGTGACCGCCAAAGCCGAGAGATACCGACATTGCAAGCTCGATCTCTGTCTGCTTTGCGGTGTTGGGAGTGTAATTGAGGTCACATTCCTCGTCCTTTTCGGAATATCCGATGGTGGGAGGCACAAGGTCGTTGCCAAGGGCAAGGATTGCGGCAATTCCCTCGATGGCTCCTGCCGCACCGAGAAGATGACCGGTCATGGATTTTGTCGAGCTGATGTTCAGCTTGTATGCGTCATCACCGAAGACATTCTTGAGAGCCCGGGTTTCTGTCTTGTCGTTGAGAGGAGTGCTTGTGCCGTGGGCGTTGACATAGATCTTTGATGCATCCGTGTCGGCCCCCGATTCCTTGAAGCAATCGGAGATGGCTCTTGCGGAAGAGGTGGCTGTTCCGTCGGGGGCTGTGACATGGAATGCATCGCAGGTGCTTCCGTAGCCGACAACTTCTGCATATATCTTTGCGCCGCGCGCCTTTGCGTGCTCATATTCTTCAACCACAAGTGCGCCTGCGCCTTCACCCATTACAAATCCGCTTCTTCTCTTGTCAAAGGGAACGCAAGCAGTTGCAGGATCGGTACATTCGGTAAGTGCCATGCAGTTGATAAAGCCTGCAACCGCAAGGGGGGATATGCTTGCTTCAACTCCGCCTGCGATGATCGCATCGGCATAGCCTGCCTTGATGGCTCTGTATGCTTCGCCGATGGCAGTGGTACCTGTGGCACACGCGGTAGATATCGACATACAGGGACCTTTTGCACAGACTCTGATGGCAATGTTTCCTGCCGCCATATTCGAGATCATTTTGGGAATAAAATGGGGGGAAACTCTTGTGGGACCGCGGGTTATGAGGTTGTTGTGTTCGGTAACAAAGGTTTCAAAACCGCCGATACCCGAGCCGAAGTATACTCCGAAGCGTTCGGGCTCGATATTGTTTTCAATTCCGCTGTCGGTCACTGCCTGAACAGCCGATGCTAAAGCGAACTGAACGAAACGGTCACACCTTCTGACTTCGCCCTTTTCCATATAAAGGGTGGGGTCAAAATCGCGGACCTCGCCTGCAAGCTTTGCGCGGTAATCGGTGGTATCAAAGCTTTTGATAAAATCGATTCCGCATTTGCCGTTCTTTATGCTGTCCCAGAAGCTTTCGACATCACAACCCACGGGAGTGATGGCTCCGAGACCTGTTATAACTACTCTTTTCATTTGTGTTGTCCTCCGTTTAGAAGTGATCAGATGGCAAGACCGCCGTCGACGCGTATTGTCTCACCTGTGATGTAATCAGACATTTCCGAGGAAAGAAAAACTGCAAGATTTGCCACATCCTCGGGTGAGCCGAGTCTTCCCTTGGGAATTGACTTCAGAAACTCTTCCGAAGAATCAAGATCCTTTGTCATGTCTGTGGTGATAAATCCGGGAGCTATGGCGTTGCAGCAGACATTCTTTGCTCCAAGCTCACGGGCGGTGACTTTTGTAAGCGCGATAACTCCCGCTTTTGATGCCGAATAGTTTGCCTGCCCTGCAAGACCTAAAAGTCCCGAAACCGAGGAAATGTTTACTATTTTTCCGTATTTTTTTCTGATAAATGTTCTTCCGCAGGCCTTTATCATATTAAAGCAGCCCTTGAGATTTGTGTTGATCACGGCGTCAAATTCTTCGTCATCCATGGCAACAAGCAGATTGTCTCTTGTGATGCCTGCGTTGTTGATAAGGATTTCGAAACTTCCGAAATCGTCAAGGATGCTCTTGACAGTCAGCTTACATTCCTCGGAGGATGCGACATTACACTTGTAAATTTCGCATCTTGCGCCGTAGGACTCGGCTTTTTCTTTTACTTCCTGCGCTTTTTCAATATTTCCGTTGTATATGACCGCCACATTTGCGCCAAGAGAGGCGAATTTTTCGGCAATGCCTGCGCCGATGCCGCGGGAGCCGCCTGTGACGATGGCTGTTTTTCCTTTAAGATCTGTCATGTTCATTCACCTTTAATAGCTGAAACGGTGGAAGCAAGACTTTCGGCGTCCTGTACCGAATAGGTTTTTACATCCTTGGAGATCTTCTTTATAAGTCCGCAAAGGGTCTTGCCTGCGCCGACCTCAATAAAATCGGTCACGCCGTCGGCAATCATATTTTCGACGGTTTCCTGCCATCTGACAGGGCTCATCATCTGGTTTTCAAGATATTCCGCCACATTTTCGCCATAAGGCTTTGCGGTATAGTTTGCGTAAACCGAAATTTCGGGAGCTTTTATATCGCAATCTGAAAGATACTCTCCGAACGCCTTTGCCGCATCTGTCATGAAAGGGGAGTGGAAAGCGGCGCTTACCGCAAGAGGTATCGCCTTTCCGCCCATTTGGGCAGCTTTTTTGGAAAAAGCATCAACGCTTGCCTTAAGCCCTGAAATTACGGTTTGGCCGGGGCAGTTGTAGTTTACGGCGTAGAGCTTGTCATATGCTTTGACAGCCTCTGTTACATCGTCTGCTTCGAGTTTTACGATGGCACTCATGGCAGTATCGGCTTTGCCTGCCGCCTCGTGCATGAGAGCTCCTCTTTTTGTGACGATCTCAAAGCCTTTTTCGGGAGTGTAAGCGCCTGCATAAGCGAGGGCTGCAATTTCTCCGAGAGAAAAGCCTGCCACACAGTCTGCCTTGATGCCGTTCTTTTCAAGCGCGGCACAGGCTGCCATTTCAACAAGGTAAAGACAAGGCTGAGTGTTGCAGGTGAGTTTGAGTTCTTCATCGGTACCTTCAAACGATTGCTTCATGGTGCTGGGACGAATGCTTTCGGCCTTTTCATAAAGCGCTTTTGCCGCATCGACTGTGTCATAAAGAGACTTTCCCATGCCGACATACTGTGCGCCCTGACCTGAAAATACAAATGCTATTTTACCCATTGTTTTGCTCCGTTCAAAATAGTTTCTGCCTCATCGAAGATCTCTTCGATGATCTCTTTTGCCGACTGCTCCTTGTTTACAAGACCCGATATCTGTCCTGCAAGGAAGCAGCCCTTCTTTTCGTCTCCGTCAACGACTGCGGCACGGAGTGTGCCCACAGCAAGAGCTTCAAGCTCGTCGTTGGGGATGTCGGTGTATTCAAGCTTTGCGTAATTTCTGGAAAATGCTGTCTTGATGCTTCTGACGGGATGCCCGAGGCGTCTTCCCGTGACTATTGTCGCAGTGTCGTTGGCAGAAAGCACCTTGTCTTTATATCCGCGGCTGATGCTGCATTCATGCGCCGCAAGAAAACGGGTTCCGATCTGGATTCCGCAGGCACCGAGCATAAGAGCTGCCGCGGCACCTCTTCCGTCGGCAATGCCGCCTGCTGCGATAACAGGAATACTCACTGCGTCGCAGACCTGGGGAACAAGAGCCATGGTCGTCATTTCACCGACATGGCCTCCCGATTCACCGCCTTCGGCAATAACAGCATCTGCCCCTGCACGCTCCGCAAGCTTTGCAAAGGCGGCAGAAGGAACGACGGGAATTACTTTGATGCCCGCTTCCTTCCACATAGGTATATATTTTCCCGCGCTTCCGGCACCTGTGGTCACGACCGCGACCTTTTTGCGAGCCAGAAGCGCTGCAATATCGTCAATGTTTTCGCCCATGAGCATGACATTCACGCCAAAGGGCTTATCTGTGAGAGAAAAGGCAAGATCGATCTGTTCTTCGATCTTTTCCACATTTCCGCTTGCTGCGGAAACGATTCCAAGTCCGCCTGCATTTGAGACGGCGGCGGCGAGCACGGCGTCGGAAATGTGCGCCATGCCGCCCTGAAAAATGGGGTATCTGATACCCACCATGTCACAAAGTGTTGTGTGGATCATTTTTCTTTACCTGACCGTTTTGCAAGACTTATTCAGCCTTGCCGTCGATGTAAGCAACAAGCTCTTTTACGGATTTGCCGACTTCGCCGGGCTTAAGCTCGATGCCGAATTCGTCTTCCATCTCCATAAGGATCTCAACTGTGTCGAGCGAGTCAACGCCGAGATCTTCGAAGGTTGTTTCTTCTGTGATTTCAGCTACATCGATGTCGAGGTGGTCTGCGAGAAGTTCCTTTACTTTTTCAAGTGTCATGATAAAATCCTCCATGATATAAAAATTTAATTTTTGGTTTGTTTATGTAATGGTTGTTACCATTCGATAAGGAATGCGGCGCTTGAAAGTCCGCCGCCAAAGGCTGACATTACGATCTTGTCACCGCGCATGAGCTTTCCTGAGCGGGCAAGCTCGTCAAGAGCCATGGGCACGCTTGCCGACGAAGTGTTTCCGTGTTTGTCGATGTTGATGACGAATTTGTCAAGCGAGATCTTGAGGCGCTTGGAGGCAAATTCGATGATTCTGATATTTGCCTGGTGAGTGACCACATGGTCTATATCTTCAAGAAGAAGTCCTGCATCAAAGGTTACCTGCTTGATATCCTCCACAATTCTGTTTACGGCGAATTTGAAGGTCTCCTGACCGTCCATGAAGACGAAAGGATGCTTTTGATCTTTTTCAAAGAAGGGCGATGCTCCCGAATAGCTTGGGATCTCGATGACTTCGTTTCCGCCGTAGGTGCTGATCTTGGAGGCGAGATATCCGTCGCCCTTGCCGATGACAGCGGCACCCGCACCGTCGCCGAAAATGACACAGGTGCTTCTGTCTGCCCAGTCGATAAGCTTGCTCATGCGCTCGGAGCCGATGACAAGGATTTTTTCATATCCCGGGCGAGCCATATATGAAACTGCCGTTTCAAGCGCAAAGAGAAAACCGCTGCACGCAGAGTTTACATCAAAAGCGGGGCAGGTGGCACCGATTGCCTTCTGCACATAGCCCGCCACTGTGGGACAAACACATTCCGAGGAGATGGTCGCCGCAATGATAAGGTCGATATCATCCGCAAAAAGACCTGCCGAAACAAGAGCGCGCTTGGCTGCCTGAGCTGCAAATTCCTCTGCGGTCTCGCCGGTTGAAACGTGTCTTTCCTTAACACCGACGCGCTGGATGATCCATTCGTCGGAGGTGTCCACAAGCTTTGCAAGGTCGTTGTTTGTTACAATTTTTTCGGGAACGTAAGAGCCTGTTCCGAGAAATCTTATCGACATTGTAAGAGATCCTTTCCTTTCGTCAGCACGGGATGTGCTGAAAATATTTTTTCGGGAATCCTCCCGAAGGTTCAGCACGGTGTGTGCCGGATATTTTTTTCGGGGAAAACTCCCCGACTCAGCACATTGTGTGCTGGATATATATTTACGGGAGAAACTCCCGTTTTATGCTTAGTTGAACTACAGCACAGACTGTGCTGTAATTTTTTTCAACCGTGTCCGCACGGTTGAAAATCATTTTCTCATGCCTTCAAGCAGAAAGCCGAAGGTGTATTTGTAATATTCAAGGGCCTCTTCCTTGGGAATACCGCGGCTGACCGCGTCGGCGTTGAAGCCGCGGATGAAGCACCAGATGGAATAGCTGACCTTGTGCGAGTCGACATTTTTGATAAAGCCTTTTGCTTTGGCGATGTCGATGATCTTTTCGATCTGTCCCGTCCACCAGTCGCAGTTGCTCTTGGAGAGGGAATCGTGCTCGAAGATGTAGTGATTGAAGTTCATTTTGGTTTCATAAGAGCGCACGATAGTGTGAAGGCACGCTTTCATGACATAATCGAAGAACTCGTCTGCCGTGTTGAAATCGGCGGTAAGCTCTGTTCTGATCTTGAGGATCGAACGGGCGTAGATGGTTTCAAGCACATCGTCGATGTTGTGGAAACGGTTATAAAAAACTCTGTTGGTAATGCCAAGGGTCGAAAGAAGCTTGCTGACCGTGACATTCTTTGCGCCCAAAGAAATTGCAAGCTTTTCGGCGGCGTCAAGGATGGTATCGGACATTTCATCAACAATAAGCTCGTCTTTTTTTGTCGTTGCCATTTTGCACCTCCAAAGTTTCAGCACAGCGTGTGCTGAGTATATTATAGCATCGTCATCGGCGTTTGTCAATAGTTTTTGTTAAAAAAGCGAAAAACTTCATGTTGTAGCTGTTTTTACTACAAAATACAAGATATTGATATAAATGTTTTGTTTTTTATTGACTTTTTCCGGCAATTGGGTTATCATTGAAAAAAGACTTTTCCTTAATAGGTAGGATGTAAAAATGAGAATACTTTCCGAATCAAACCCCAAGGTCATAATCGAAAAAGAAGAGCTTTTTGTCGATCACAAGGCAAAGACCCGCAGCGGACATCTCGGACACGCCATGGTTGAGTGTAAGGACGGAAGCATCCTTGCCTTCTACTCCAACTGCTCGGGCTACCGAGGCGGCACATAGCTGGGACACACGATGTACGGCTGGGTAGAGTACAAGCGCTCGACCGACCGCGGTGTCACATGGGGCGAACCACGCATACTTCAATACAGCTATGACTCTTTCCTGAACGGAGATCAATTTATTGGCTGTGAAAAAGCAGTTGTCTGCGATGACGGTGCCATTGTTCTTTTCTGTCTGCGCAACACAGGCGGCGATTTTGAGCCTTACCGCACTCCAGTCTGCCTTATAAGCTGCGACAACGGCGAAAGCTGGTCAGACCCTGTCGAGGTTCACAATGAGCGCGGACGAATCTATGACGCAACTTTCCGTAACGGCAGAATATATGTCCTTGAATTCTGCAACTCCACCGACAAAGGATTTACCTGCAACGAAGAGGGACTTTTCTATAAGATGCTTGTCAGCGACGATTGCGGAAAATCCTTCAGCGTTCTTTCCGAGCTTCCCTTCAATACCATGGGACACGCCTACGGAAACTTCATTTTCCGTCCCGACGGAAGCCTTGTTTTCTATGGCTACAATGTGGATGATGAATACAACCTCACCTGTCTCATCAGCGAGGATGAGGGAAAGACCTGGGGCGAGCCCTTCAAATCCCATGTCGCAAAGATCGCAAGAAATCCGCAGGTGGGTTACCTGAACGGAGTATATGTTCTCCACGCCAGAAGCGAAAACGGAGTAAACTTTGTTTTCTATTATTCCAAGGACGGCATAAACTGGGACGAGGGAACTATCGTCAGCGACAAGCCTCTTGGCGGTTGCTATTATTCCAACAATATCGTGATAAAAGGGGAGGACGGAGTCTAAAGACTTCTTGTCCAGTATTCCGAAAACTACGGCTACTCCCGTGTCAATGTCTGCCATGCATGGGTCACTTGCGAAGCATAATTTACTAAATATAAAAAGCGAACACGCTCCATGTGTTCGCTTTTTTGCTATTGATCGTTTTTTTCATATTTATAATCAAATTTTGATGGGGATATTCCGGTGATCCTTTTGAACTCGGTCGAGAAATGATTGTAGTCACTGTATCCGCACATTTCGGATATTTCACGGATGGTATAATAATTTGTAAGTATCAGAGCCTCGGCATATTTGATTCTTGTTTCGATGACGTGCTTTTTGGGGGATATGCCGAATTCCTTTTTGAAAAGCTTTCTGAAATATGTTTCGCTCATGTAGGATTTACTTGCCGCGTCGGCGACCGAAAAGTTTTGTTTCAGACAGTTTTTCTGGATATAAAGCACACCGTCGGCTATCTTTTTATCATTGCAGACGGCAGCGTTGTCACGATAGAATTCGGAAAAGATCTCATTAAGAATGCTTGCGCATTTGCTCTTGTAGGATATCTCTTTGCTTTCCCACATGGTGAGAAGCTTTTTGAAAAGCCCACTGTATTTTTCGTGGTCCTGCGGAAGAAAACATTCGATGTTTTTGGAGCGGTAGTTGAAGGCTTTGAAATGGACGACGATAAGCTCATCATTTTGCGACATACGGGTGTAGGATACTCCCGATGGAAAAAAACAGACGGTATTGTCGCAAAGAGTGAGCTCCTGCTTTTCGGCATGGATGACCGTATCGGCACGAAGTCTGAATGAGAGGGCATCAAAATTGCGCTCGGTATCGGTCTTTTTGTTGAACGATTGGTCGAGATAAAAGATGTCGAGTATTTCAAAAACCACATATTCCTGATCGAAAATCAAAGCTTTCACCCCCTGTTTACCCTATAATAATAACCTATCTGTTTCGAAAAGTCAACATTTTAACTCATTTTACATATATCTTTTTTTGAGTTTCTGTGATATCATCATAATAAAGTTCATTTCTGTTTTCGGAGGTAAAAAATGGATATCAATGTAAACCGCTGTTCCGAACCGTCACAGCTTAAGATCACCGACATAAGAGTCGCAAACATCAATGGTGCCCCCAAGCACTGTCCTCTCATCAAGATCTATACAAATCAGGGCATTGTGGGTTATGGCGAGGTCAGAGATGCATCGAGCGCCACCTATGCTCTCATGCTCAAATCAAGACTTGTGGGAGAAAACCCCTGCAATGTGGACAAGCTTTTCAGACGCATCCGTCAGTTTGGCGGTCATTCGCGCCAGGGAGGCGGTGTTTCGGGAATCGAAATCGCTCTCTGGGATCTTGCGGGCAAGGCATGGGGGGTTCCGCTCTGGCAGATGCTCGGCGGAAAATTCCGCGACAAGGTCAGAATGTATTGTGACACCGATGTTGACGGCAAGCACACCGGAACCGACATGGGTCATGCTCTGAAAAAGCGCATGGAGCAGGGATTTACATTTTTGAAGATGGATCTCGGCATTGAGCTGATGCTTGACGAGCCGGGCTGTCTGAATGCGCCTTTGGGCTTCCTTGAGGATATAAAGAAGTATTCCATGAAAGCCATCAACCACCAGAAAGGCTCGGTTGACATGGACATGATGCTCGGTAAAAACTACGAGGTCTTTACCATTCCTCATCACGCAACAGGCATCCACCTCACCCAAAAGGGAATGGATTATCTTGAAAACTATGTAAAAGAAGTACGAGATGTAATAGGCTATGAGGTTCCTCTTGCCCTTGACCATTTCGGACATATCTGCATCGAGGACTGCATCATGTTTGCAAAGCGCCTCGAAAAATACAACATCGCCTGGATCGAAGATATCGCTCCATGGCATTACACAGATCATTATGTGAAGATCGCAAACAGCTGTAATGTTCCGATCTGCACAGGTGAAGATATTTTCCTTGCCGAGAATTTCGAACCGCTCATGAGAAGCGGCGGAGTTTCGGTCGTTCATCCCGATATGCTGACGGTGGGCGGTGCGATGGAAATGAAAAAGCTTGGAAATATGTGCGAAAAATATGGGGTTGCCATGGCTATACATATGGCTGAAAGCCCCATCGCCTGCATGGCGGCGATTCATGCTGCGGCGGCAGTTCAGAATGTTCTTGCAGTTGAGTTCCATTCGGTGGATGTTCCGTGGTGGAATGATCTTGCCTTTGGCATCGATAATCCCTTGTTCAAGGACGGCTTTGTGAATGTTCCGGATAAGCCCGGTCTTGGTATTGATGAGCTCAACGAGGAGCTTATTGCCGAGCATATCCACGAAAAATACCCCGGTGTATTCGAGCCCACTCCCGAATGGGACAAGGAATGGGCAAACGACAGAGAGTGGAGCTGATTCAAAGGAGGGCTTAAAATGTTTGATCTTACAGGAAAGACCGCCCTTGTGACCGGCTCGACCCAGGGAATCGGCTTTGAGGTAGCAAAGCTTCTTGCACAGCAGGGAGCAAAGGTTTTTGTATCGGGGGCGTCGAGCGAGGAAAAATGCATCGAGGCTAGCAAAAAAATACCAAACTCTGTGCCTGTCAGGACAGATCTTCTGAAGGATGAAGAGCTTGAAAAGCTGTATGAAAAAACGGGCGATGTGGATATCCTCGTGCTCAATGCGTCTATACAGTATAAACGCGCATGGGATGAAGTTACTCCCGAGGAATATGACATTCAGATGATGTGCAATGTCAGAAGCTCCTTTTTCCTTATTCAGAAGTATGTTCCCGGCATGAAGAAAAAGGGATGGGGACGCATTGTGACTGTGGGAAGCGTAAATCAGCACAACCAGCATCCTGCCCTTGCCATCTATGGCATGACAAAGGCGGCACAGTATAAGATGGTGCAGAATATTGCTCCGTCGCTGGCACCTTTTGGCATCACCATAAATAATGTGGCTCCCGGCGCCATCGAAACTCCGAGAAACACCGAGGCTTTGAGTGATGAGGCTTTCAAAAAGAAGGTCGTCGACGGAATCCCCTGCGGATTTGTGGGAATGCCTTCCGATGTGGCACCGTCGGTGCTTTTCCTCTGCGCAGAAGAAAGCAGATACATAACAGGCTCCGAAATTATGGTTGACGGCGGATATCATTTGTGATATCGGATGGGCTTTGTCAAGAAAATATGATCGAATAGTGTTAAATTTTATCGTTTTTGCCCTTGATTATCAGCAGAATCCGTGTTATTATGACAAATGATATGATAAATAAAGAGGAGGCATTGCCATGCAGTTCAATAACAGAGAAGAAATAATTGCTCTTACTCCCCAATGGAAGGGCGAAAGACTTCCCGACGGAAGACCGAAGGTGGATGAAAAATATCTCAAGGCTCTGAAGAATCTCACCCTTGAAGAGGTTTGGAAGCCCATATTCGTCAAGGGCTACGAAAGTCAGTTTGAGGGCAGACTCCAGACTCTTCACGATGACGGCAGAAAGCTCATCGGCCGTGCAGTTACCGCGACCTATTGCCCCTATCGTCCCGACCTTGATGAAGTCGTGAAGGAAACGGGAAAAAATGAGGGCAGAACAGGTACATATAACCAGTGGGTCATCGATAATCTCATGGAGGGGGATGTTCCCGTTATAGATATGTATGACAAAATATATAAGGGCACATTCCTTGGCGGAAACCTGACAACAGCTCTCAAAAACAAGACTAAGAATGAAAACGGTGGGGCGGTCATCTGGGGCGGTATCCGTGATACCGAGCAGATGAAGAAGATCGAGGACACCCAGGTCTATTACAGAGGCATCGATCCTACTCCCATCCGCGATTTTATAATGATAGGCTACAACACCGCAACCCGCATCGGCAACGCTATCTGTCTGCCCGGCGATGTGGTCTTCGGCGCCGGCGGAGGAGTGCTTTTCATTCCGAGCCATCTTGTTGAGGAAGTGGTCGGCGGAGCCGCAAAAACTCAGGTCAAGGACCTTTTCGGTTTTGAAATGATAAGCCAGAACAAGTTCACTCCCTCACAGATCGACAAAAATACCTGGTCAAAGGAAATGCTCGATCTTCTGATGGATTTCATTGAAAATGACGAAAGAGCGGCAGAATATCGTGGTCTTGACTGGTCGCAGGAATATTATTTTGCCCTGCACGGTGATCCCAACGATACCCAGTCAGCTCTTTGATGCCTGTAAAACACTTTCGTTTTTTGTAATATTGTGTTTGTTTTTTCGGTTGATTTTTGCCTATCCGTGTGCTATACTGTAAAAAAGATCGGTATGCGGAACAAATGAAGCGGAAAAACTGCCGCGGTGATCTTTCTTTTTTGATCACCGCGTTTTTTTATGTCTGAAATCATAGAAAGGGGGAAATGAACATGACCGGCTTTGCAACATATCATCCGATCGTGAATTTTATATATTTTGTCATGACGATCGGCTTTACCATGTTTTTTATGAATCCGGTCTGTCTTCTCATATCCTTTTTCTGTTCTTTTGTCTTCTCGGTGCTGCTTGGAGGCAGGAAGACTCTTAAAACAAATCTTTTGTATATGCTTCCGATGATGCTTGTGATGTCTGTGATGAACCCTTTTTTCAATCATGAGGGCGTCACGGTGATACGGTATATGAGGAACGGAAATCCTCTGACGGCAGAATCGATAGTGTACGGTTTTTTTGCTTCTCTTATGATAATAAGTGTCATTTCATGGTTCTCCAGCTACAACAAGGTGATGACAAGCGATAAGTTCATATACCTCTTCGGCAGGATAATACCCTCACTGTCTTTGATAATTTCGATGACTCTTCGCTTTGTGCCGCGCTTTGCCGCGCAGATGAAGAATGTTTCGGATGCCCGCAGATGTATGGGGCGCGATCCGTCATCGGGAGGAATCTTCAAGCGTATAAGGTTTGGGCTCGATACTTTGTCTGTGGTGGTCACTTGGAGCCTTGAAAATGCAGTTGAGACCTCGGATAGCATGAGAGCCCGCGGTTACGGTCTTGCGGGAAGGAGTGCCTTTTCGATCTTCAGATTTAATTCAAGGGATGCAAAGGCTCTGACCTTTATTTGCGTGTTCGGCGTCTACACCCTTGTGTGCGGTATCATGGGTGGACTGTATTTCAGATATTTCCCGTCTGTAAAATGGGCGGAGCCGTCTGTTTTCGGAATATTCGGCTATGTTTCGTATTTTCTTTTGTGCATATTCCCTGTAATTATCGAATTTTGGGAGGTGAGAAGATGGCGTGCTTTGAGATCGAAAACTTAAGCTTTACTTATCCGACAAGACAAACCAAAACCCTTGACTGTATTAGTCTTGAAATTCCGCAAGGCGAATTTGTTACGGTCTGCGGCAGGTCGGGCTGCGGAAAAACCACTTTTCTCCGTATGCTGAAATCTTCTCTTTCACCCCACGGCAAAACCGAGGGAAGAGTGCTTTTTGACGGAACTCCCCTTGATACTTTGGATAATCGGGAGCAGACGCAAAGCATCGGCTTTGTCATGCAAAGTCCTGAAAATCAGATCGTCACCGACAAGGTCTGGCACGAGCTTGCTTTCGGACTTGAAAGCCTCGGTCTTTCAAACTCCGAGATCAGAACGCGGGTTTCAGAAATGGCATCCTTTTTTGGCATCAGCGACTGGTTTCACAAGGATGTCGCGTCTCTTTCGGGAGGACAGAAGCAGCTTTTGAATCTTGCCTCTGTTATGGTCATGCAGCCAAAGGTGCTGATTCTTGATGAGCCCACAAGCCAGCTTGATCCGATCGCCGCAGGTGAGTTTTTGAAAACTCTTGAAAGGATAAACCGTGAGCTTGGGACAACCGTTATTCTTTCCGAACATCGTTTAGAGGATGGTTTCCCGATGTCCGACAGAGTGCTTGTCATGGAGAACGGAAAAATCATTGCTTGCGGAACACCCCGTCAAGTGGGTGAGATTCTTAAAAATTGCCGACACGATATGTTCAGGGCGCTGCCGACTCCCATGAGAGTATACGGTGCAGTTGAAGCCTTCTGCGAATGCCCGATAACCGTAAGAGAGGGCAGAGTATGGCTCGAGGATTTTTCCAAAGAACACGATATAAAAGAAGAGCTCGTTCCCAAAGACGAAAAAAAGCTTTTCGAAGAAAAGGCGGTAGAGCTCGATTCGGTTTGGTTCAGATATGAAAAGGATCTGCCCGATGTCATAAAGGACCTTTCTTTTGAGGTCGGAAAGGGTGAGTTTCTTGCGGTTGTCGGCGGAAACGGAACGGGAAAAACGACAGCTCTTTCACTTGTATCAGGTCTTAACAAGCCCTATCGCGGCGAAGTGAGGATATTCGGAGAAAGAATATCAAAAATAAAAGTTCTTTATGACGGTCTTGTGGGTGTGCTTCCTCAGAATCCCCAAAGCCTTTTTGTGAAAAAGACAGTTTTTCTTGATCTGCTCGAGGCTCTCGACGGCAAAAAAATGCCTCGGGAAGAAAAAGAGGCAGATGTGATGAAGGTGTCACGGCTTTGCCGTCTTGAAGGGCTTCTTGACAGTCATCCTTATGATCTTTCGGGAGGCGAACAGCAACGCGCCGCTCTT
The DNA here is from genome assembly GCA_045532035.1 of Eubacteriales bacterium. Classification (GTDB taxonomy): domain Bacteria; phylum Bacillota; class Clostridia; order Oscillospirales; family CAG-382; genus UMGS1052. The sequence goes on from JAZSFD010000003.1 coordinate 23,246, forward strand.
GCAAAAATACTCCTTCTTGACCCGAAGATTTTGCTTCTCGACGAGCCGACAAAGGGTATGGATGCGCATTTCAAGGAAGAATTTGCACAGATAATATCCGAACTTAAAGCAAAGGGCACAACGATTGTCATGGTATCGCACGATATTGAATTCTGTGCCGAATATGCCGACAGATGCGCGCTGTTTTTTGACGGAGGCGTCACCTCCTGCGGCAGTCCGCGTGAGTTTTTTGCGGGCAACAGCTTTTATACCACCGCGGCAAACCGCATGGCGCGGACGGTAATCAAAAATGCTGTGCTTTGCGATGATATAATAAGAGCCTGCGGTGCAAATCCCCCCAAAAAAGAAAAGCCGCGGCAAAGGGATTTTTTTGATGTCACAGAAAAAAGCTTTGACAGGGGAGAGGTAAAGAAAAAAAGAAAAATATCTCCCGTAAGACTTTTTTGCGGTGTTTTGTTCTGCCTCCTGTTTGTGTTGACAAGCGCTTTGTTTTTTTTCGGTTCACCGATCACCGGGAATGCCGATGGAGACATATTGAAGCTTATAATGATCGCGCAAAGCGCAGCTGCCGTCCTTTGCTTGTTTCCGTCAAAAGAGTTTTCAACCGACGGCACTCTTGCAAAAGGCTCCGATCGCAAGCTTTCAAAAAGGACGGTTGCCGCGGCGTTTATGATACTTCTTGCAATTCCCCTGACTATCTTTTTGGGAATTACACTTCTTGATGACAGAAAGTATTATTTTATAAGCCTGCTTATAATTTTTGAAACGCTCGTCCCCTTTCTTATGGTCTTTGAAAGCCGAAAGCCAAAAGCGCGTGAGCTTGTGGTGATAAGCGTTCTTTGCGCCATAGCAGTTGCCGGAAGAACGGCATTTTTTGCCATTCCGCAGTTCAAGCCGGTGATTGCTCTTGTGATAATTTCCGCAGTCTGCTTTGGCGGAGAAACGGGCTTTTTTGTGGGTGCCGTCACAGGATTTGTGTCTAATTTCTTCTTTGGACAAGGTCCCTGGACGCCGTGGCAAATGTTCGCTTTCGGAATCATCGGCTTTCTTGCGGGTGTGCTTTTCAAAAAAGGTCTTTTGCCGAAAACACGCGTATCGCTTGCGGTCTTTGGTTTTGTTGTGACAGTGTTTGTTTATGGCGGAATCATGAATCCCGCCATGGTTTTGATGTCGCAGAGCTCTCCGACTTTCGAAATGATCGCGGCGGGGTATCTTGCAGGAATTACCTTTGACCTTATTCATGCTTTTTCCACCGCTTTCTTTTTGTGGTGTATTTCGGGTGAGATGATAGAAAAGCTTTCGAGAATAAAGATCAAATACGGACTTGTGGAAAGGTGATATTCTGATGTACGATAAAAAGAGAGAAGCAATAAAAAGCTTCTCTGAGCTTGCTGACAAAGTGTATTACAATAATTGCTGTTAGCAATATGCACAAACAGGGAGTGTCATAATACCTCCATTGCCTGAAAGGGCGGCTGATTGATACGCCCATTTTTCCAAAACAAGGTTTCTGATATCGCCAAAACAGAAGTCCAATCAGATGTGCTGACATCGTCTTTCGATATCGACAAACCCTTGCAGAAAAGCTTCAACCTTTGCAGCCTTTTGATATCGGAAAATCCTTTTTGATAATTATTTTCTACTGTCATTTCTTTTCCAAAAAGAAATGACGAGGGGGAGTGTGTGAGAGGGGCGCGATAGCCCCTCTCGCAATTCTCTTTGATTTGATTCCGACTCCTTCCGTCTTCGCCTGCGGCGAATCCACCACACTTGCGAGGGAGGCTATTA
>JAZSFD010000082.1:0-3577 GCA_045532035.1 Eubacteriales bacterium
ATCTTTACGCAGTCAAGAGAGATGATCTTTTCAATCGTTGCTTTGCGGTCATTCTCCGGAATATCATAGATTTTCATCATCGAATCCAAAAATAAGCTGATTTTGTCATTTAATGAGAAATATCTGTTTTTGGGAGCAGTAAATGCTGCAAGCTCAATTCCGCCTGTGACATTTTCCACAGTTCTGAAAACTTCCTCTGTCCAATCCGGCAGTTTGCTTTTCAACAGATGATAGTTTTTCTTTGCAGCCCAATCCTTTATATAATCAAAGGTTGCAGGATGGCTGTATGCCGAATAGTACAAATCATATGCCTTGTCATCCGTTTCGCACAAGGCAATCTGCACGGCAATTTCTATTGCATAAGAGAAAAGACTGTCATTTGATTTTGCCTGTGAATCGTCAATAACATCCAAGTGGAAGTCCATAAGTTCCTCAATAAGAACACGGAGCAAATCTTCCTTAACTTTATAATGATATGTTATCGTTCCGAGTCCTATGCCTGATTCCTCTGCAATCTGCCTGTGCGTTGTTTTTGAAAAGCCTTGTGTCAAAAACAGCTTCGTCGCGCTTCTTATTATCTTAATTTCCGTATCAGACAAGGGCGTAATTTTTCTATGCCTTTCGATAATGCTGTTAAGCATTCATGACCATCTCCTTGATTTTGTTTTAGTACAAGTACAATTGTACACTATATTCCTGGTATTGTCAAGATGGTTTTGTATTTTTTCGTTTCGAGGGTGATTTTTCATTGACAAAGTTTGCAAAAAAAGCAAACCGCCACCTGATTTATAAGAGTGCAGTGTTGAAATAATCTTGTGTTACACCACTATATGTTTTTGCACACTTCCGAGAATTGCTTTACTCCCCCAACAAAAAACAGGACCGCCCCAAAAGAGCAGTCCTGCAAAACAATATTTGAAATATGTTTTTCTCTTAACCAACGATACCCGAACGCTCGATACCTTCAACGAGGGCATTCTGAGCGAAGAGGAACACGATAAAGAGGGGAAGAATAACCAGAAGACCTGCGGCATTGAGAATTGCAGATTCATACAATTCCTGAGCAACAGTTGTTGTTGTCATCGATGCAGGCACCTCAATAAGACCGGGCAGAAGCTTAACAGCTGTCTGCGAGGGATAAAGGAGGCTGGTATAGAATGTATCTGTCCACGACCACGAGAAGGCAAACATGAAGATAGTTGTCATCATCGGAACGGTCAGAGGAAGAATGATGCGGAAATATGTCTTGAAGATACCCGAACCGTCAACATATGCAGCCTCTTCGAGTTCATCGGGCACGCCCTTATAGAACTGACGGAAGATGAAGATATAAAGACCGTTCTTGAATCCGATACCTGTAAGCGACAGGAGGAACAGCGGCCAGTGTGTATCTGTCAGCTGAAGACCTGTTGTGTTGGGACCGAATCCGAAAATACCCTTGAGAACTTCAACAATACCGTAGATATCGAAATATCTGAACTTGTTGAACATCGAGAGCATAAGAGTCTTCTGCGGGATAACCATTGTGAGGATAACTAGCATAAAGACGATTCCTCTGCCCTTGAACTTGAACTTTGCAAAGCCGTAACCGATCAGCGCTGTGATAAATGTCTGAATAACAGCTGTGAAGACCGAAAGTGTTGCGGTATTGAACAAACGCTCAAAGTAATCGTTATCAAAAATGATAGCGCGGTATGTATCAAAGGTGGGGTTTTTAGGAATGAGTTTTACAGCCGAGTCAGTAAAGTCTGTGGGGCTGAAGAAAGATGACGAGATCTTTGTGATGAAGGGGAAGATGATGATGTAGGAAATACCTACAAGGAGGACGAATCTGAAGATCTTCCAGATCACAGTACCAAGAAAGTTTGCAGAAAAAACACGGAGACGGAGACGTGTCCAGAAACCGAGCTTCTTATAATCCTTCAGCTGATCTGCGTTATGAACATAAAGCTTTTTGTTGGTTTGATTATTCATTTTCAGTTCCTCCTTTCATCAGTCTTTACGCTGGTAGAAGATGAAGGACGAGAGGAGCAATGCCACAAGTCCAAGCAATACAACTACGAGCAGGAAGTAGATCCACGACATCGCGGTGGAAATTACGCGTCCGTTTGCAACTTCAAGGTATACATGGTCGATATACGACATAACCTGGTTTGATTCGGATGTAAACGAGTCAATGACGGTATAAACGGCATTAACAAGGATCATCGGAGAGATCATCGGGAAGGTGATCTTCCAGAAGGTCTCCCAGGGAGTCGCGCCTTCCATTGTACAGGATTCGTAGATCGAGGGGTTGATCGACTGGAGACCTGCAAGGAATACCAGAAGCTGAACACCCGAACGGTTTACGATATTGAAGATTCCGTTTACGATACCTACAACATAATCGACAAGCTCTGTACCAATGATCATGTTGCCCAACAGCTTTTTGACGTCCATGGCATTAATGATCTCTGAAGCTGCTGATGTTGATGCACTACCGGTATCAATAGTACCCTCCATGTAGGATGCCATCGAGTTCGACTGGTCGATAGAATCGATGATACCTGTCGAAATGATAACGGGTACGAAGAAGATAGCTCTGAACACCGCACGGCCAACCATCTTCTGATTGAGGACGATAGCCATGAAGAGTGCGAAGATTACGATGGCAGGAACATCAAGGACAAGCTGTTTAAGACTTGCGGTAAGAATCTTGATAAATTCCGGGTCATCAAAAAGTGCTTTTGAATAGTTTTCAAATCCGACGTATGTGGTAACGATACCTGTCGCGGTCGGTCTGATGCTGTGGAAGCTGAGTCTGATAGAATCAAAGACGATCGGGAGATAGATGATTACCATACCGACAATAAACGGAAGAACAAAGAACCAACCTGCTCTTGCTTTTTTTGAATCAAGAGCCGCCTTTGTTTTCTTCGGCTTTGTTGCTGTGTTATTCATATGTTACATCCCCCTTTCTCAGTTCTTGACCACAACCGAACCGGAAGGTTCGATTGTGGTACCCTGGTATACTCTGCTTACTGTGCCCTTGTTGAGAACTACTGTGTTTGTGAGAACATCGCCGTAGGTTGCAGATTCTGCATTTTCGTCTACCTTGAAGCTTTCGATCTTGACAAGGTCGTTTCCTGCGTCTGTTACTCTTACAAAGTCAAGAGATGCGATTTCAGCAACATCCTCATACTTATATACATCAGAGCCGTAGTTGAGAATGTATGTATAACCGTTGGAATATTCAACTCTTACGATATTTTCCGCAACGACCTCGTGGTCAACGATGGTGCAAGCCTGGATATCCTTAAGAGCAGCATTGAGCTTGTTGTATGTGGAAATAAGGTCTTCTTTCCAGATGTTGTACTTGATGGAGTAGTACTTACTGAACATCGGGAAGTTCTTAAGTTCAGAAGTGTTGTCCACATCATCCGACGAATAGGAGAGGATGAAGTAGGGATTAGCACCGTTTTCCACGCACTTAAGAACACTGTAGTTGTAATCACCGTCGAGGTTTACAGCGGTACCTGTGAACTCGATACAACCATGGAGCACCATTCCGAGGAAGGGTACTGCCTCACTGGTGTAG
>JAZSFD010000031.1:0-10519 GCA_045532035.1 Eubacteriales bacterium
AAAAGAGGTGGGTTTGTCAGTAGTCTGAAGCCCTTTTAAGGGCTTGTTTTTTTATGATTGAATGTAAATATGATTATATATTCAAGGTTGATTTTATAATGATTATGTGATATAATTAATTGATATATGTGTTTTTCCGGCACAGATTATCCATTTTCAACATATGATCGGAGAATAATATGAAAAACAGAAGAGACGGAATACGAGTTCCCGAAACCGATCCCATGCACGCAGTTATGCCTTATATGCTCCCCAACAGAGCAGACAACGAGGCTTTTATCAGTGAAGAAATCGACCTTACCGCCATCAAGAAATACCTTGATGAAAAAAATGCACAAAGCCCGGAATACAAATACACCTTTTTCCATGTGGTTTGCGCCGCTATTGCTAAGGTCTTATATCACCGCCCCTATATGAACCGCTTCTATGCCGGCTACAGATTATATGACCGCAAGGAGATAACTCTTGCATTTGTTGTCAAACGCCAGTTTGACGACAAGTCCGATGAGGTTCTTTCTATAATTGAAATCGATAAAGAAAGCGACGAGGCTCCCATCGAGCAGATCCACAGCAAGGTGCAAAAAATCGTCTTCGGAGTCAGAAAAGAAAACAAAACCGACGGTGCGACCGATGTCATGGCAATTCTCACAAAGCTCCCGAGACCGATTCTTAAGCTTGTGGTCGGCATCCTCAATAAGCTTGACTACAGTGGACATTATCCAAAATCTCTCGAAAAGGTCGATCCTTATTTTTCAAGTGTTTTTCTTTCGAATCTCGGAAGCATAAAAATGAATGCAGGATATCATCATCTCGCAAACCGCGGCACAAACTCTGTTTTTGTTGTCATCGGAGAAAAGAAGAATACTACTGTGATCAAGGAAGACGGAAGTTCTGAAACGAAAGAATTGCTTCCTCTGGGTCTTACAATCGATGAGCGCATCGCAGACGGATATTACTTTTCAAAATCTATCCGTCTGCTTAAAAAGCTTGCCCAAAACCCTGAGCTTCTCGATCATCCTTTGAGCGAAGAAGTTGAATACTGAACAGAAAGGGACTTATATAATGGATATCAAAACAGAAAAACCAACTCAGGAAGTTAAAGCTCCTTGGCTAAAAAATTACGGAGATATTCCCGCGACTCTCGAATATCCCACCTGCACAATGTTTGAACGCCTCGAAGAGATGGCAAACAAATCCCCAGAATATATAGCCTTTGATTTCATGGGTAAGAAAACAAAATACAAGGATCTTGTAAAGCAAATACATATCTGCGCAAGAGCTCTCAAAGCCATCGGCACCCGCCCCGGCGACAAGATCACCATCTGTATGCCTAACTGCCCTCAAACTGTAATAATGTTTTACGCTGTAAATGCAGTGGGTGCAATTGCAAACATGATCCATCCCCTTTCAAGTGAAAAGGAGATCGAATTTTATATAAAAGAATCTGAATCGGTCACCGCCGTAACGCTTGACCAGTTCTACAACAAATTTGAAGCGATCCGCCAGGATGTCGATCTTTCAAATGTAATACTTGCAAGTATCAAGGATGAGCTGGCACAGCCCATTAAAGCGGGATATATGCTTACAGAGGGAAGAAAGATCAAAAAGATTCCCAAAGATGCTCCCATTACACGCTGGAATGATTTCATGACTTGCGGCACAAGGTATCACTGGAAATATCTTGCAAAAAGGGACCTCCATGACCCCGCTGTCATCCTTTACAGCGGCGGCACGACAGGTGTCACAAAGGGAATCCTTCTTTCAAATTATAATTTCAACGCTCTCGGAACTCAGGTTATTGCCACAAATCCCATGTTCCGTCCGGGCGACAAGATGCTGGCTGTCATGCCCATGTTCCATGGTTTTGGTCTCGGTGTCAGCATACATTCTATGCTTGCAAACGGCGGAAGATGTATACTCGTCCCCCGATTTACCGCAGAAAGCTATGCAAAGCTTCTCAAAAAGCACAAGTGCAACTTCATAGCAGGTGTACCAACCCTTTATGAAGCGCTGCTTCGTCAGCCTTGTATGGACGGAGTTGATCTGTCGTGTCTTAAAGGCGTGTTCTCGGGCGGAGATTCATTGTCGGTAGAACTCAAAAAGCGTTTTGACAAGTTCCTGTATGACCACAATGCATCAATACAGGTACGCGAGGGCTATGGCACCACGGAATGTGTAACCGCAAGCTGTCTGACACCTATTCATGTTTACAAAGAAGGCAGTATCGGACAACCCTTCCCTGACACCTTCTACAAGATCGTAAAGCCTGACACCACAGAGGAGCTTCCTTATGGCGAGGAGGGTGAGATCTGCATTTCAGGTCCCACTGTCATGCTCGGATATCTTAAGCACCCTGAAGAAAATGCAAAAACACTCAGAACACATCCCGACGGAAGAATCTGGGTACATACAGGTGATCTGGGTCTTATGGACGATGACGGCTTCATCTACTTCAAACAGCGCATAAAAAGAATGATAATCACAAGCGGATACAATGTATATCCTTCAGCGCTTGAAAACATACTTGATGCCCATGAGCTCGTGCAGATGAGCTGTGTTATCGGAGTTCCCGATCCTTATAAGATGCAGAAGATCAAGGCTTTCATCATGCTCAAGCCCGGACTTGAACCCACCGAAGAAAGAAAGCAGCTCCTTTTCGAATACTGCAAGAAAAATATCGCAAAATATGCTCTCCCATATGATATTGAGTTCAGAGATGCACTTCCGAAAACTCTTGTCGGAAAGGTCGCTTACAGAGAGCTTGAGCAGGCAGAGCTTGAAAAGATAAAGAAAGAACAAAAAAACGAAGAAACTGCTAAATAATAGCAAAAGAACTCCCGATCAAGGGAGTTCTTTTGCTATCAGATCTCATCATCAAACACTGTCTCGATTATCTTATCACAGCATTCGGGTGAATATCTCCAATAATCAATGTGGTCACGGTCATCAAAATATGTAAGCTTTCGGTTCACATTCTCGCAGGAATAGCTGTCAACAGTTACAAGCTTTATTTTCATTTTTTCGGGGATTATACTTTTTATAAAAACTGCCGCACACTGCCCCGGGACAATTCCGTCTCTCCACTCGGCAAGCCCTGCAAGATTCGGAGCAAGCTCAATAAATATTCCGTACGGCTCAACGCTTCTGACGATTCCGGCAACAGTTTCGCCCTGATTGAACGCGGCGGCATTCTCCTCCCAGCTTCCAAGAAGTTCTTTATGTGTAAGCGCTATTCTTCCATCGTGGCGAACAGTTCTTTTAACGACAGCTCTGATATACTGTCCTGTAAAAAAACGCTCCTTGGGATGTGATATTCGGGAAACAGATATGCAATCGATCGATAAAAGTGATATAATACCACAACCTATGTCGCAAAAACAGCCAAACGGCTCCTCATGAGTGATCTTTGCGTCGATCACATCACCGGCACGCAGTTTTTTTATATAGTTTTCATAACATTCCTCCTGCGCGAGGCGCCTTGAAAGGGTTATCACAGGCTTATCGCCGTCCTTGTCGATTCCGATGACCTTAAAGCACACAGGCTTTCCGACACGGGTTATGACCGCAATTTCCCGCGTTTCCTCCCCCGGCAACGACATCAGTGCTTCACTTCTCGGAATAATACCGGTATAGCTTCCCAGCTCAACCAAAAGATTATGGTCGTTATCACACATAATTGCTTTTGATTCAAGAATCTCTCCCGACATTTGTGCTTCCTCAAGCGCCTGCAAAGATGAAAGCTTATCTGTATTCCCAACGCTTCCGATATAGTAACCCTCCGGCTTAAAAGTATCAGTCATAATATCCTCCGTTTTTTCTGTTTCAATTGCTTTAATAAATGATATTATATTTTTGGGTCAAATATTCTTTTTCGGGCCAAAAAAGAAAAAAACATTGACAAGAGTGTATTGAAAAAGTAAAATTGATATATTCACACAAAAGGAGTGATACTTATGAATCAATATGTGAAAGCAATTGAATCACGCATGTCCGATGATGCAAAAGATATGCTTAAAAGAATATACGCACCGGAGGTTGTAGCTGTCCCTCTTTCCGATTCACGCAAAGACATATGTGTGCTTGCTGACGGCGAGATCAGATCCTACGGAAAAATGTATTTGACAAATTATTTTCATAATGCAGATTGCGGCGGAAAGTTTGCTTATCTGTCTTCTGTCGACGGAGGAATTTCGTGGACAAAGCATTACGCCAAAGGAACGATGCATTCTTGCACATACATCCCCGAAAAAGACTTCTATATCAACTGCGTTGCCGACAAGTCCGAGGATAGCCGTGGCACATACATTCAGATATCAAAAACAGGGCCCGACGATCCGAGCCCGAGAAGAATAAAAATATCTGATCACATTTACGCTTGTATCTTCCTCCCTCAAAAATCTGCTTTTACTAACCGTATATGGATCACTGCCGAGCGCAGAAGAACCGAGGAAGATGTGGTACCTGCGTTTATTTATTCTGACGACTTCGGCGAAAGCTGGACCATAACCGAGCTGCCAATGCCTCCGCGACATGAAGTTGTCTACCCCCACAAAGATATTCGCTGGACACTGGGAAATGGCACAGAGCCTCATGTTGCGGAACTTTCTGAAAACAAAATGATGATGATTCTGCGAAACGCAACTGATTTCTTTTATCAGAGCTTTTCTTATGACGGGGGGACAACTTGGTCAGAGCCAGAACCATCGGTGTTTCACGGCACAAACACAACAGCTTATCTTTTGAGACTCACGGATGGAAAATGTGTCTGCTTCTGGAACAACACACAGCCGATATCTGAGCCGAGACACGACAAACAGCTGCCGGATATGGGTCAGTGGACGATTGACGGATATGGTGAGGACGCATTCACTAACCGCGACATCAATCACGCAGCTATTACAGAAGACAGCGGAGAAAACTGGATCGGTTTTCGAGAAATGTATCTCAATAATATCAGAAACGCTTCAGATTTCAGATATACAGGAAACAAATTCTCTTCAAACGACAAAAGTATTCATCAGTTCCAAGCCTTTGAACTACCTTTTGGAAAAATCCTCGTTTCAATGGGACAAAACGATTCATCAAGAAAACTTGTGATTTTTGATGTTAACTGGCTTTACGAAACGGCACGAACAGAAGATTTCATGAACGGGCTGAAAAATGTGTCAACCCATGTTTATCTCAAAAGCATCTCCGGTTGTACCGCACGCTTCGGCAATGGTCATTGTGGGTGGAACAGAACACATGGCGCTGTTATGATGCCTGATCCCGACGGAGGATATCTTGAGACAGTTCTTATTTCAAAGCATCATGATGAAAGACTTTTTAACGACATACAGGGCGTGGTATGGAACTTTCCTGCATCAAAAAAAGGAGAAGTCTGCGCCGAGATCAAGCTGGTAGAAAAGAGAGTACGCATAAGCCTTGCGGATCATTGGTTCAATCCTTGTGATGAATACACGGGACTTCAGTCACAGTTCAGCTTTGAGCTTGATCTTGATGATATTGATCCCGTATTCACAAACATAAAAATCTCATATGACACCGAAGAACGGTCGGCTTATGTTTATGCAAACGAAAAAAAGTTGTTCAAGGTCAATATGACCGGAATTGCTCCCGTCGGACTTTCGTATCTTTCGATCCAATGTGCCACAGACGGAGATTCAAAAGGAATATATCTGAAAAAGCTTACAAAAAACAATATATGACAAAAAACGGACTTGCACACAACAAGTCCGTTTTTGATATATCAGTTTTTATTCACAAGAAAGCGTCTGCACAAAATAAACACAGCGCTGCCAAGAAGTACACCTGTTGCCACACCTGTACAGTCAAGCAGAAGATCGGTAATTTCAAAGGATCTTCCATCGACAAAAATCTGATGTACCTCATCACTGAACGCATATGTTATACCGAAAATTGCAGAAATAATCATATTTAAGTATATCCTGTACATGGACAGAACCAACAGAAGCAAAACAAATAAAAAGCTCAGAGACATAAATTCAACAATGTGAAGCAAATCGCGCAACTTGGTGTTGTAATTCAATATGTTGTGTTTGCGCCGCGTTTCTTTCCTGTCTTCCTCTGCTTTTTCCTTTTTTTCACGCTCTATTTTCTGTTCGGGAGTTTCGGGTTCCGACAACGATTGAGAATTTTCCAAAGAAGCTTTTTTATCCTCGTCTGCTTTTTCATTTCTTTTTTCGGCTTGACTGTAAATAATGGTTGCTATGTCGATAGATATTCCATTCGACGAATCGGCATTCAAAGATGAATTATAAAAAATCACAGACATATTTGCGAAAAGAAGAAGTGTAAGAATCGCACACGAAAGTAATCGCTTCAAATTCATTGCTTTTCTCATATCAATAAAACGTTGCTATAACATCATCGGGAGCTTCGCATTTCTCAAGAGAAATTACAGACAGCACCGGACCTTTTCTGCGATATATCTTATGATACTTTACAGCAATTTTGGCTTCAAGCAGAACCCACTCGCCGTCATCAAGAGAATCCGTGTCAGGGTATTCGCAAATATAGCCTGCAAAACGAGTATCATCAACGCAACAGGTCATAACCTGACGACCGGCAACAAAAATTTTCTTTTTTTTCGGATCGCGTTTGACACAAGCCTTGAACCTTACTGTCTTTCCGTCATAGCTATCGATCTTCTCGGTAGTATCCCTGTACCAAACGGCATAATCCTCGTCGTTTATCACGATCACAGGTGCATTGATGTCAAAAGGCAGCGGATCTTCGATGTCATCATAGTCAACGCTTCCATCGCAATATTCGTAAGCGATGTCACAGCGCCTGTTTGTGGCGCGCACGATCTTATGCAGCTGCATCTTGTCAACATCTTGCGGGCAGCGGTTGAATACTGTAAGCTCACAGCTTGTAAGCTTGTCTACCACAAGAGAGCGCATATTGTTATTATACGACAGGAAGGTGGTGTGATCAATAAACAGCATTTCCTGATAGACCTGCCAGTTCTCGGGAAGTCTCTTATAAAGCTCGTCAAGCATCCACATTCCGTTGTATTCAATTATTACACGCGAAAAGTCGAGCTCATCCTCAAGCTTTGTAAGAAATTCGGGGGTGATCTCTTCAATATCTTCAACAGTTCTGATATAGATGTCCTTTTGAGGATACTTATCCAGTTGATACTCCTCAATTCCCTCTTCGCAGACAAGAACAAGTGTGACATCACCATTCGAAAAACGCTTGTCCTCAAGGGTCTCATGAATAAACTTTGTTTTTCCGGCTTCAAGAAAACCGGTAAAAAGATAAATCGGAATCTCGTTTCTCTTTTCCATATCTGTATTTCCTTAGTCATTAAACAATTTTGAATATTTCCTTTATAGCCGACTCATTGATTTCAGAGCCGATTATGCAAACTCTTCCGATAACACCGGCACTTCCGCGTCGGATATCTATTTCGCCGGGAACATAGTCAAAATGGATCCATTCAGACTCTCCAGAGTCGACGATTCCTTTAGCACGAAGCACAAGCCCGTATTCTTTCTCATCAGAAAAAGCTTCAAGCATCTCTCTTATCTGCACTTCTGTATACTTTGCTGCTGTTTCGCCACCGCAACTGACAAACACATCCTCGGCATGGTGGTGATGATGTTCATGATCATGGCATCCACATTCACAGTGCTCACCGTGATGATGGTCGTGATCGTGATGGTGATGCTCATGGTCGTGGCATCCGCATTCGCAGTGCTCATCGTGATGATGGTCATGATCATGATGGTGATGCTCATGGTCGTGGCATCCACATTCGCAGTGCTCATCGTGATGATGGTCGTGATCGTGATGGTGATGCTCGTGCTCATGGTCGTGGCATCCGCATTCGCAGTGCTCATGGTGATGAACCTCTTTTTCAAGAAGCTCAAGATCAGCTTCGACAGAATCACGGTGCTCCATGGCATCAAGGATCGTTTTTCCGCAAAGCTTATCCCAAACGGTCGAAATGATCGTCGCTTTTTCATTCTTTTCGCGCAAAAGAGCTATAGCAGCCGAAAGCTTTTCCTCACCAAGACCTGCAGTTCGGCTGAGAACGATGCAATTTGCATTCTCGATCTGGTTGTTATAAAACTCGCCGAAGTTTTTCATATACATCTTGCATTTCGTCGCGTCAGCGACTGTGGTAAAGCTGTTCAGGGTTATGGAATGATCATCAATTCCCTCGACAGCCTTGATAACATCACTGAGCTTTCCTACTCCCGAAGGTTCAATTATAACCCTGTCGGGAGAATATTCGTCAAGAACCTTTTTCAGTGCTTCGCTGAAATTTCCGACAAGACTGCAACAGATACAGCCCGAATTCATCTCTGTTATTTCAATTCCCGCATCCTGCAAAAAGCCTCCGTCGATTCCGATCTCGCCGAATTCATTTTCGATAAGCACAAGCTTTTCGCCCGCATATGCTTCTTTTATAAGTTTTTTGATAAGAGTGGTCTTTCCGGCGCCGAGAAAGCCCGAGAAAATGTCGATCTTTGCCATTTTTACAATCCTTTCATTCAATTTATCATGTTTTTCATTTCTTCAAATATTTTAGACGGTTCCGAAAACTTTTCGTGTCGAAAAGATGCGGTCATTCTTTCGGGATGCCACTGAAACGCAACTATATTCTTGCCTGCAATCGCCTCGATTGTACCATCCGGGTGCCTTTGGATCACTTCAAGTTGTTCTCCGATTCTTAAGCATGCCTGATGATGGGAACTGTTTACAGTCATCTCTTTTCCGTACAGTTGATAAAATATACTGTTTTCAGTATTATATACGGTGTGCACAGAATCCATGCCGAAAACCTGCGAGTGATCGGCGTGAGTATCAATATGCTGGACAAGACTGCCGCCTAATGCCACATTGATGAGCTGACAGCCGCGGCATATTCCAAAAATCGGTTTTCCGAGAGCAAAATACTTTTCGAAAAGCGCAAACTCTGCTTTGTCGCGTAAAATATCGGGCTGATGGGATCCGTAGTTTTCTTCTCCATAAAAATGCGGGTCAATGTCTCCTCCTCCACAAAGCACGAGCGCATCAAAGCCTGTGTCTGACGGCAAATATCCGGCAAAACAACCAAAGCCGTGATACGAAAAAGCTTCAATGTAATTCTTTTCCGCATCATACGCGGTGGAAAGCAGCACGCAGGGGCGGTCCATATAACTCCTCACAAAAAAATCATCCATATGTATTATATTACAAAGAAAAAAATATTTCAATAGGTTATAAAAGATTTCACATAAAACAGGCAATCCATGAAGGATCGCCCGTATAATTCATTTTGTTTTTTCGATTATCTTGATATTTTCTGCAGAAATATCCATTTCATTCATAACGATCTCTCTTATTTGCGCCACCTCGTATGTAAGAAGTCCGGTTGTCTTGACAACCACATTTACGCTGTCATCGTTAATAACTGCTATGCAATCATCAAAGCCCTTTGCTTTTATCAAGGTTTCGATATTCGTTTCTGATTCCATGGCTGCAGCAATTTGGGTCATATCACTCAAAGCCTTGTTTTTCGCGTCAGGCATCGTTTCGGAGCTGTCCACCACTGTTTGTAAAAGTTCAAGTGTTTCGTCGCGGCTTCTTTGGCGGTCAAGGGCGGCTGTTGAAAAATAGCTTTCGGCGGTATCAATGCTTTCTTCAAAGGAACCTGCTGTTTCATCTTCTGCAGTTGCTCCTACATATGTTGCCTCTCCGAGTATCTTGGCTTTGTCTCCCGAAACCGACGAATTATATATGTATCCTGTGTTTTGCGCATCCTGCCTTCTGTTATAATTCCAATCAGCATATACCGACAATCCCACTACCGCCACACAGGCGGCAAGTATCATCGGTCTTATGGCTTTGCCCGATTTTTTTACACTTTCTTTTTTTGAATTTTTTTCCAAGATCAATATCCTCCCGTTACATAGATTTTTGTTTCAGATATGTTCAACGCAGTTGCCGCCATGGCGGCTATGCTTGATCTTACATTCTTGTCATTTCCGCCATCACAGACGATCACAGCTCCCTTAACTTTTGGCGGAATGCGTTTTACCACCACAGGAAGCTGTTCTTTTCCGGATGCTCCCGTAAGCACAAGTTGTTTTTCACTCTTTATATCAGTCTTATCGGCGGTGACAGCCTCATTGATGCTTGCATCGCTTACATATACATTCTCAAAGGTGCTGTCAAGAGTTATCATGACCTTAACATTATCGCTACCCGTCATTTGTGACACCGCCTTTTGAAGCCCCGATTCGAGCATCAGGGAATACTGTGCCATCTCATCAGATGCGGTGTATTCGTCAGAAGTTCCACCATCTTTCACACCATCAAATAAAACTGGTGTCAACAACAGAAAAGCACCGACAGCAAGACAAATCGCAACAACGCTTTTTTCACTCAGCATATCCTTTAGCTTTTTCATTATATCACTCCGTTTTATTCTTCATAAATAATTTCGGCTTCCACTCCACACACCGAGCTTACAAGTCGGAGGCCAAGCGGTCTTAGGAAG
>JAZSFD010000114.1:0-25917 GCA_045532035.1 Eubacteriales bacterium
TGCACAAACAGGGAGTGTCATAATACCTCCATTGCCTGAAAGGGCGGCTGATCCAAAACAAGGTTTCTGATATCGGCAAAACAGAAGTCTAATCAGATGTGCGTTTGCAATAATTGTAGGGGACGATGCCCACATCGTCCCGCAAAACAAGTTATAAATGTATTTCTTAACGGGACGATGTGGGCATCGTCCCTTACGGAGAGAGATTCTTAAATCCTGCAATATTCCCGTCTCTCTCCGTCAAAACCTGCGGTTTTGCCACCACACTTGCGAGGGAGGCTTTTTGTGCAATATGTCAATGGGCACTTCTGAAATAGGGTTTGTCAGTGGTCTGAGCACCGAATGGTGCTGTTTTTCGTTTTTCGATATATGAGAATGGATTTTATCCTCCGACCGACGGCTTTTCGCAGACAATAAAAAACAAGAATGTTGCGGCAAATATTGCAATTATAAAATTTTTGTACTATAATATTTTTGAAACGTATTATTCCCCTAAATTAAGCGGTTTGGAGCAAATACTGATTTTGATAAGGAGAACAACTATGAAAAGAAGAGTATTAAGTATGGTTTTATGCTTTTGTATGCTTATCGGCATCATGAGTATGCCTGCGTTTGCCGCAGATGCTGTTAAAGCAGGTGAAAAGGCAATCGCTGTTACAAACTGGCAGGTGTTTGAAAAACCTGATGGCAGCAGCAAGGTTATCGGGTATCTTAGCCCGGGAAATGAAGTTGATGTGCTTGAAGCGTACATCAGCGGAAAAGGCGGTATTGACGGAAGATGGCATAAGATCAGCTATACAAACAAGATGCTTAATCTGTCCGGCACCGGATATGTTAAGGCAATGTATACCTCAAGCAAAGAAGCTTTCGAGACAGAACATACTGTTGAACCGGAAAAAGTGTATGCATCTGTTTTTGTTGATGCTCCTCTTGCAGGTAAGATGCCCGACGAAAGTGTCGAGGGTATCACAGATACCGATATGTATGTTGATGACTGCACATGGAAAGGTGAGTTTGAAACAGACGGCTCCTTTAAGGAAGGAGTAAAGTATACGGTTGTTATAACCGTAAAACTGAAGGACACTGCAGAAAACAAAGTGTTCAGCTCAAGAATTGCAGACCATGGTATAAATAGATTTCCTCCCACAATTAAGCTTTCAGACGGTAACCGCACTATTGAATTGACTTATAAATTTACAGAGACCAAAGCCCCGAAAGTCGAAAATACCAATATGCCCAAAAAGCCCGAATCCACAGCTTGCACACCCACAAAGGTTGAAGGTTTTGAAGTGGGTGACTACGGAACAATGATTCTTGTAAGTGGTGGATATTCTATATATCACGAGCCAGATTCAAGAACTATGTACGGCTCAAGTCAGAAAACCGGTACCACGATATATGTTCTGGAAGCAGGTATTGACGGCGTTGACACAAATGATGTATATTTTGCTGTCTGGAACGATCGTCTTGAAGAAGTAGACTATGTAAATATGAATGATGCCAAGGCAACCTTCGGCAACTTCGTAAAGGAAGGCAACGACCCCGCAAGACCATATCATGAAAAGTTTGTGGCAAAAAGATATGAGTTTAGAGAAATAACCGAAATTGATGTGAACTTCCTTCATGCAACTGTATTCTCAAAGCCCTATATGTCAGAATACGGCACAGAAAAGCCGCTCACCTCACTTGTAAATACAGATACTTATGCCTGCACAGGCGTGGTATATAGCACGACAGAGATCCCCGAGCCATACTCCATGGTAACTGCCACCGCAACCTATGTTGCAAAAGACTCCTATCATTTTTCAAAGGATGTAAAGACCAATACGGACAGAACATTCAAATACGTCGAGGAAAATGGCAAGCACATCCGTGTAGTCAATACATACAGCATCAATTATATAAACGAAAAAACAATAGAGCTCATATACCATGTATATATTGACCCGACGCTACCCTTAGTTACCAAGCCCACACAGGCTATGCAAGACTATTATGAAAGGCATAAGCACGAGAGAGGTGTTGCTTTGCCTGTTATAGGAACGTCAAAGATCAGTGAACATTTTTTTGTAAAGTTCGATAACAATATCTGGTTAATTGAGCCGTACCTTTGGGAGTATCCTATGGGTATAAACGGAGGTCAATACAGAATACAGCCGAATCAGATAATTGAAATAATTGACTGGGATCTCACCGATGAAATTCCCGACATCACCGGTGATTGGTGCAGAGTTAAGATCGGCAGCGGCGTAGGCTTTGTACCAAAATCATACCTCACGGAAGTTGTAATGACCGATTACTGGCAGGGGGCTCCGGCGGCAAATCATGACAGCCGCTATGAATTTGCAGGGGGAAGCGGAACAAAAGAAGATCCTTATCTTATAGAAACTCCCGAGCAGCTGGATGCAATACGCAAAGATTCCGCCAAATACTTCAAGCTGATAAAAGACATCGACCTGTCAGACTGGGGCAACTGGATTCCTATCGGCGGTACACCTGCCTACGGCGGTAACGGCGATGATATCAATAATAAGGCACAGTTTGGTGCAGACTCTTTCAGAGGTCAGCTTGACGGAAACGGTCACGTTATCTCGGGCATGACCATAAAGATTAACGAAAAAACGCCCTATATGCAGGAAAAAGGCAATTCCCGTTACTTCGGTCTTATGGGATATATGTCAAACGGTCTTGGAAATGATGATGCCGGCATACGCAACCTGGGAATTGTAAACTTTACAATTGATGTAACCTATTCGGAATATTCCGAAAGTCTGTTTATCTGGGCAGGAGCATTTGCCACACATGCACTGGATGCCACTATCACTAACTGCTATACGGCAAACGGAAAAATCAATTTTAATATCACTAAAGCACCCGAAATAGATATGAGAACTATAAATACGCAGTTTATGTTCGGCGGCTTGGTTTCTGAACTTGCCGGTTGTAACATGACAAAATGCTTTAGCGATACGGACATTACGGTAAAGTCAAATGATGATGTCCCCTACATTATAGCAGGTGGTTTTGCTGCTGATATTCAGAAGTTAGATATAAGCCAGTGTTATAACTCGGGAGATATTACTCTGCCATTAATGGATTGGAGTAACGGTTACGAATCTGTTGCCTGCGGTATGTTTGTCTATGCAGAAAAGTACGGTGATATTAAGGCTGTAGAATATTCAACCGTTACCGACTGCTACAATTCGGGTAATCTTACGGCAAATGTTGTTGCAGGGCTTGCGAACTACGGCAGAACAAACTGTAATTGTACCTTCACCAACTGTTACAATGTCGGCAAATTCACCATTGATGAGGGAATTGTTGTTTTGGGCTTGCCCGGAAAAACCGATTTTGTATATCTGCCGGCTGGCACCATGACCACAAAAAATTGCTATGCAAACGGAACGGGAGTTTCGGGAAGTGCATGGAGACACTCAGATCAGCTGGGCAGAAAGGTTCTTGTATCTATTCCTGAGGATACCTTTACGGTTCCCACCGTGGAAGCAGCACCTTCCGCACCAAAATCGGACATCGTCGGCACATTTGTTGACGTTCCGACAAGCGCGTGGTACGCAGAACCTGTAAAGTGGGCAGTAGACAAGAAAGTCACAACAGGCACTTCTCCCACAACCTTCTCTCCCGATACCACCTGCACAAAGGCACAGATCATCACTTTTATCTGGAGAGCAATGGGAGAACCGATGTATACCAATCCGTACAAATTCACCGATGTCAACTATAAGGATTACTACTCGATAGCTTCTCAGTGGGCATACGAGAAGGGAATGGTTGATCCGGGTGTTTTTGGAGCAGATAAACTTGTCACCCGTGCGGATACGGTGGTATATCTCTGGAAAATGTCGGGCTCGCCCGATGTGCAGACGGTCAGTACATTCGTGGATGTATCTTTCGATGCACCCTATGCCAAGGCTGTTGCCTGGGCGGTACAAAATGGCATCACTTCAGGTACAAGTGCAACCACATTTTCTCCGAATGACACTTGCACAAGAGCGCATATTGTTACATTCCTTCAAAGAGCTGTCAAGTAAGTGCAGGACATCGGCGTATTCAAACAGTAAAAATCCAACCGACTGCAGTGGCTTTGTATATCCCATGTCATGTCCTTTGAAGCGAGCGTGCTGCAGGTGAAAAATACGAGAGGACAAGGCACAACTCTTACGTCATCACGTATGCTTAACAGCGAACCTTTTCTTGCGTTCATTTTTATTGCTCCTTTTTGATAAATATTAACCAACATTATAAACCTTTTTATGCAAAATCAACGCCAATTATATACTATTTTTTATGCTTTTTCTAAAAAATATCCGCACGCTTTATATTTGCAAATTGAAACATACAAAAATAACAGCATTTTTTATAAAAAATATTGACACATTTCAAAAAATGTTATACTTAATTTCGGAAACATAAACTTTTGAAAGGAATACTCAACATGAAAAGATCACCCTTTGTTTTAAAGCTAAAGCCCGGCAAAAAATCCGAAGGAATAGAGGCAATCAAAAACCTGCAGACAGATATAAAAAGCTTACTTGATCAAAAAGGTGTTTGCAATTTTTCCGTATGGGGAATAAAGGATTTCCTTTTCTGCTACGGAGAATATCCCGATTGCGGCATTACCGTAAGCCCTGCAGAACGTGAAAAACTTGAAGCCGCTCTTGCTCCTTATATGGATATGTTTGCCGCTCCCGGCACACTTCCGCTTATGTATCACGATATAGGTGTGGTTCGTGAGGATAAATCCCTTATCCGCCACCGTGTTTTCTCCACAAAGCTCAAGGATGGCTGCGCCGATGAATATAAAAGACGCCACGATGTGCTTGTTGAAGCCCGTGGAGATAATGTTAGCGACGGTCCCGAAACCAACTTCACCATATGGAATGCCAACGGATACATTTTCGGCTATTGCGAACTTGTAAGATCCTATGACCATGAAATGACCGAAGAAGAAAAAGCCTCAAAGATCGCCTGGGAAACACGCCAGCTTGAAATAATGGACTGGCTTACAGATGACGTTGACTGGATGACCGGCGAAAAGCATGATGCCATTGAACTTATTATAAAGCAGTAATTATTGACCTCCCGGATTCCTCATTCGGGAGGTTTTGTCCAACAGCAGAATGTGATATGCACCCCAAAAGTCAGACACTTTTGGAGGTGCATATTTTTATGTCAAAAAAAGGACAAAAACACAAAACATACTCGCCAGAATTCAAAACATCTGTTATAATGGATATGCGTAATAACCATTTAGAAACATTGTAGAAAACCGTTCACTTTTCTTAGCGTGTCAAAAAATGAAGCTCGTTCTTCCTTACCGAAAGTTGAATTTCCGAGTCGGCAAAATTCTTGAGAATTTCCTTTTTGCCCTCAAAGGTCGGCGCAGGTCGCCGTGACGACAAGTATGACGACAGGAAAACCACTCATTACACGCAAACGAATATATAATAAAAACAAGCCTTACAGCAAGTTAAACTTTGCTGTAAGGCGATTTGTTTTGTTGTGGTAAGGATACCCTTACGGACAAAAACAGTGAAAAGAATGAAAACTGAGCTGTAAATGCTGTATTATATTACATTAATCTCTCGCAGACCATTTTAGCTCAAACTCAATTTTGCCCTATGGTCGGGGAGATGTAAAGGAAGAAAATAAAACATCTCCGCCGACCGGGCAAGGATATTTGCTTGAAAGTGTTTTCAAAAATATTCTCTGTTTGATAACGTTTGAATGTTAATTGTTAATATAACCGTTATAATCGTCGATTATCTTCTGCAAAGCTTCGGAATCCTTATCACCGTTTGCAATAAGACCGCTTGCCACATCAATTACCGAAAGATCGAATTTTGAATCGTAATCGGCATAAACGGTATATTCCTTATCGCCGTCAAGATATCTGAAGTAAGGACGTGAGGTGAAATCTCTTTCATAATCTGATATCTTGATATTGATCACACATACAGTACACTTAAAGCCTGTTTCGTATTCTTCAAAATAGTTGAATTCGTCACCAAGCTCGCGCTTTGAAACCTCCGCAACCTTCTCGGTATAATGGGTGGTGTTTTCATGATCGGAAAGATCGGTGGGCAGGATTATAAGACCATAATC
This sequence comes from Eubacteriales bacterium, assembly GCA_045532035.1. Lineage (GTDB taxonomy): Bacteria > Bacillota > Clostridia > Oscillospirales > CAG-382 > UMGS1052. The sequence continues at coordinate 6,124 of JAZSFD010000114.1, forward strand.
GCTGTAAGAGCCTTCCTTATCGCCAATGAAATCTGCAATAAAGCGCAGGCCCTGAACGCCTTGAGTTCTTATCTGTGCACTGTAAAGCGAAAGAACAGACTTATCAAATCCCGATTCCACATAGTGGAAAAGACCGTCCTCGCAGAGCGTACCCACATACTTTTCTGCCGTAATGGATCCGTATATCTGCTTTTCGGATATGACTTTGGCACCGTCTGCCAAAACAAGCTTTCCACCGGTTATTTCTGCATTTTCTTCGATATATACAGTTACGTTTTGGGGTATTGTAATATCAGATGTCAAAACCTGTGTGGCTTCGAGTTTTACTATATCGTCTGCAGTTGCATTTTCTATTGCGGAAGCAAGGCTGTCATAACCTGTCGTGCCTATATACGCCATAAGCTTTTCTTCAACCGAGTATTGTGCAGGCTGGAGAAGAGCCTTTTCGCTTTCGATATATGGCATATATGCGGATATCGCGCCCGCGGGATAGCCCGTAACGGTATTTGCTCCATATTCGGAAGCATCTGCCGCTTGAATACCGAAATCCATATCGGCAAGCTTTTCAAATTCAAATCGTCCGATTAGAGTGCGCATTCTTGTTGCATCAAGCGTTTCGGTTGCAAGCCATGCGTCAGCATAAATGCCGCCTTCATTTCTAAAGCATCCGTAGCCGCCAACTGCGGTGGAATTGCCTATGGTTGTTATACCGTCGGCATATGTGAAGTCTTGGAGTTCCAGTGCCTCGGGGTTATATTTAAGACCAAAGAAGCCGCTGTGAGCGTTTTCGCCCGAAATATAAAGGTCAACAAAAACCTTGCCGTCACTTTCATATACCGAATACATATATGCTGCAATATCCGGGGTGTTGAGCATCACGAAATAGTTGCCGGAGGAATATACAGTAAATGGAATCTCACTGTTTTGGGATTCAAGTCTGCAAACAAATTCGCTTTCGTTTCCTACTGCTTTATATAGACTTAAGAATTCTCCGGGAAGAACGGTGTGCGAATAAGCGTACTCGGGAATAACAAAATCAATGCCGTGAGGGAAATCAGAAACAGCATTACTTCCGTCATCCGCAGTTACGCTGAAAGCATAAACACATTCGGATGTATTCATAAATTCAGCGTCATTTTTTGCATCCGCAACGGCAGAAGAAATGGCAGCCGAATTTGGAGCCAAATGATCAAAATATGCGTTTGCAACTCCGTTTGCCGCAAAGTTTGTATTTTCGGAATTAACAGGAAGCTTTTCAAGCCAGATGGCATAAAGTTTGATGTTACCCGTGAAGGTCATGGAATAGAAGCCTTTATCGGCATTGGGATCGGTATGCCAGCCGTTGAATATACAGCCTTCCTTCGTTATGGCAGGATCCTTGGGAAGTTCATATGTACCCGCAGAGAATCCGTTCATCGGAGCAGGAACCGTGCCTTCGCCGCCTGCGGCATCAAAGGTCACCGTAACGGGATAACGCCATGTTACATATACCTTTCCCTTTTCTTCGGGAGTAAACTTATATACACCGTCCTGCGCCTCAAGCTGTGTGCCGTTTACAAAAGGTATGCACCCTTCATCGGGTGTAAGGATAAACACGGGTGTTGTGGTTGTATCTTCATTTTCAACGGTGACCGTACCTCCGTTATCGGAGAATATAACATGATCAAATGCTGATACAACATTGATTTCTGTGCCGCCGCCGATTATATATCTTTTATTGTTGAAGATAATATTTTTTGTGCCGGTAACCGTGGCACTGCTTGTGTAGCTTATATCGGTATTGACAAAAGCATTGTTGATATAAACAAACAGATTACCGTAAAGATTTTTTGCTGCCCATCCCCAGCCGCCGTTGATCTTATAGAAGTTGCCTCCTTCAAGGTGGATAGCTATATGACCGGGCTTTTCGGGGCTGCCCACCGTGGCATTCGAGCCGTTGGCATCGATGGTAGCATAATCACCTGCATAAACGTACATATCGGCACTTTGAGGCGATACGCCATATACCGGTGAGAGATAAAGCGAGGAATTTGATCTGAAGTTTTCGGTAAATGTGGTATCTCCGCTGCCATGGATATATCTGCCTGCGCCTGAGGCAACATATACTTCTATATCGTCAAACACAGTTTTGCCGCCGTTGAAAATAAAGGCGGAATCCGACTGCTCGGTTATAACGATCTTTGATTCCTTATTGGCACCGATAACGGTGAGGGGGCCTCTGTTTTTTACATCGGAAAATACGGTGTGGGTGTAGGTATCCGAAACAATCAGCTTATATCCACGTTATCAACAATAACATTTGATATTGTACTTTTGAGGTAGCCTTGCCTTGAAACCTCAATATTGTATGTGCCTTTGGGGAGATTAAAAGAGTATTCCCCCGACCCGTCGGTTTCATAGGCGGTTGTGATATAGCGTGAGCCGTCTTCACCATAAAACACAACCCTTGCTCCGGGAACTTTCATCAGCGGTGAAGATATGATGCTGTATACACCGTTTATCTGTACACCGTCTTGTTCAACAGCAAAACACAGATTGCCCGCAAGGCAAGGGAACGCCATGCACAATGCAAGCAACAATGTTATGACTTTTTTGGATTTCATCGTTTCTTCCTCCTAATCATAAAAAGTGCAAAAAAACACTTTGCTAACAATATTATAACTTTAAAAAAGGCAATTGATAATTGCCTTTTGAACACATTGGGCATTGACTTTTTTAGTACAGCAGCTTATAATATAGTAAAATATTTGTAAAGGGGCTTTGCTGTGAAAAACATATATCTTGATTCGCTGATGAAAATAACCCCGCGAGACCTTGTTTACAAGTTCGAAAAAGAATATATTCCCGAAGATCACGATAATATAATAATCAGAGAAAGCTATATAGGCGACCGTGCCATCTCTGTTACCCGCCACAAATGGTATATGCACGCCATGTATCATTCCCTTAAGATGTATAAGCTGGCGTATGTTTACTCGGGTGCTTTTACAATATATGTTGACGGAAGACCGACATATCTGAAAAAAGGCTCGCTGTGCATCGTGCCGCCCGATGTAATACAAAAATTCACAATAGATTATAACGAAAAAAATAACGATGATGCCGTTATGATAAACATACTTATCCGCAATTCGCTGATAAAAGAAGTTTTTTCGTCGGTGCTTTCAAAGAAAAACGAAGTTTCGGACTACCTTCACAAAACACTTTTTGACGAAAATTTCCCCAAATTCCTTGTACTTCACACTCCTTCGGAATTCACAAACGAAATAGCAGAGTTGTTTTTTTCCGAAACGCTTTCCGAATGCGACAGCCCTGCTTCATTTTGTCTTTTGAACGCCTTTGTTTACAGTTACCTGAAGGAAGGCTGTATTTTGGAGTATTCCGTTACAAGCACCGACCGCACCGAACCGATATACAGAATACTTAAATGTATCCAAACCGAATTCCGCGCAATAACTCTTGATATACTGTGCGAAAGATTTCACTATACTCCGTCATACATCTGCCGTATCATAAAAAGGCACACGGGTATGACCTTCAAAGAATATCTTTCTGCGGAAAAGCTTGGATGCGCCTGCCAGGAGCTTTCCATCACCGATAAGCCGATAAACATCATCGCCTCCGAAGCGGGCTGGCAGACTCTTGAGCATTTTTATCGCGTCTTCAAAAAGAAATACGGCGTTACCCCAATGCAGTACAGAGAAAGAATAAAAAAAGAAATATTCGGTGTGCAGTAACTTATTGGAAAAAAATCCCTCCTATGGTTTTTCTGATTATACCATAGGAGGGTGTTTTTTTCTATTGTCCGTTTTTACCGGACTTGTTCAATCGATTCAGGGGGCTTCGTTTTGCAAGTTGCATTGATTTAGCTGTCAATATTGCATCAAAATCGCAACAATACAATATGTGTTGTTGATACTCCAAAACTGTTATTTTCTCGCATTATCCCAATGCTACCATGCTGAAAACCAGTGCGAACAATGCGACGGTTTCGCAAAGACCGACAACAGTGATATACTGTGAAAAGCCTTTTCCTGTTTCAGCCAACGCATCGGCACCGGCAGCACCGGCCTTGCCCTGAAAAACAGCTGAGAAAGCCATGGCGATGCCTGCGCCGATTCCGAGACCGAGCAGGAAGCCGGGATCTGCTGCGGATGCTTTCATCTGCTGCATCAAAAGAAAACCGTAAATAGTCTGAGTCAGCGGAGCTCCGGCAAAAACGGTAAGAATGAAAGGTGCCGCCTTATTGCTCATATAGCATTTTTTCCAAGAGCCTATAGCCGCTTGTCCCGCAATACCGATACCGATTGCCGATCCAATTGCGGCAATTCCCATTACTAATGCTGTTCCCAATAATCCTAAATTCATAATGATTCTCCTTTATAAACAATTTATTATTTGAAAGGTTTAAATTTATGCCCACTCCACGACATATCCAAATGCGAGGAGAACTCCAGGGTGTTTAGTCTGATGCCGTGAACAATAATAGACAGAACATTTAATATCATATTGAGTCCGTGTCCAAACACCAGTAAAACGATGGCAAGAATCGCAAACATAAAGTTTCCGAAAAAGGGTCCTGCCAATTCGTTTACGGTAGCAGAGATTGCTGTTCCCGCAAGGCCGACAGCCCAAAGACGTATATATGAAACGATGTCAGAAAACACATTAACCACGCCAAGCAACACCGATACGATGTTTTGTAAACTTGAAAGTATAGATTTAACAATGCTTCCTTCGTAGTTGGAAAATACAAAACTCATAACAAAGCCGATTCCAATCAGTGCTATCATTACCGTTCCAATGGAAACGCCCCTTATTGCAAGTCCAAAGCTGAACACCTGGGCATTTACAACTAAACTCAGCACTAAATAATAGATACCTAAAAGTTGTAATATCGAACCGATATCACCAAGCATTTTGACAGAACCTTTATTTCGCAAGGAACCTTTTATATGCGCTATGGTAAGTTGTATCAGAGCCAGTGAAAAACAGAATATCTGCAGATTCTGAGCCGTAGTCAGTCCTGCGGTACCGTTCGTCCAAAAGGGATACCAGATTCTGTCGGCATACACATTTGAAATGACAGGTATCGATAAACTCTTTATCCATCCGGGCAACTGCTCGGGAGATAGCCCAAACCAAGTGCAGGTAAGTGTACCCCAGAGGATAGTTGAGAGACCAAAAAGACCCACGAGCAAAAACATAGGTGAAATCTGCTTTTTGGCGATAAGCGATTTTATAATCGGGATTGCGGCAATTGCACAAATGAAGAGCCCGTATCCTCCGTCACCGAAAATGATTCCGAAGAATATGAGAATAAATGCTAAAAACCAACCCGAAATGTCATACTCAAAATATCCGGGAACCGTGCCCAAAAAGTCTGTCAACGGATAAATAAGACTAACAAACTTGTTGTTTTTAAGCTTAGTGGGAACATTATCTTCTTCCTTTGGATCTTCCGCAATAAGTCCCCATAAATTGCTTTGGGCCGTTTGTTTGAGTCTATCAAGATTTTCGGTCTCAATATATCCTGTGAAATAGGAAACACAAATCGGTTCTTTGCTTTCGGGTGATAAATTTTCATCTGCCATACCCGTAGCATAAGTTTCAAATTCAATTTCCTTTTCGATGGCTTGAACAGCTTTTTTAATGCTCTCGATATAACAAGCGTTGGATTCAATCGTTTCGTCAATTGCGTCCACGCGAGCGCTAAGCTTTGAGAGCTTTTGCTTCATCTCGTCTGTGGAGATCTGAGGCAAGGCTAAACGATATACATTCAGCGATGAAACAGTCTCATCACAATCTTCCGTATTGGATTTGAACAACATAAATCTAACAGTCGATTTGGTTGCATTTATCCGAACTGTTTTGATCTTTTCCGAGAGTGATTTGTATTCGGCCTTCGGCATCTCATAAAAAGATATTTCATATCCCTTTGATTCCAAATCGCATATGCTGCCCGGATCAATGTCACCCCAGTTTTTTAAGCGGTCAAGCTCGGAAATGAGTGCAATCTGCTCTGCCTGACACTGCTTTTTCTCTTCATCAAGAGCTTGAACTTTTGTTGCAATAGACAAAGCCTGTGCAGTGTTCGCATCTTTTTGCTCTACATTTTTCTTTTTGCCAATGGTAAAGATTGCACTTTCAAGTGAAGCAATTTGTTCTCGGAGGAAAGCCAGATGTTCGCCCGAGCCTTCAGTTATCTCAATGTGGACAATTCCCAATTCGCGGAGATTTTTGAGGGTTTCGTCTTTTTTGTTTTCTCTGATGATCAGAGAAACTTTTTTCATCGGCACTATCATAATGAATAAACCTCCTTTTCGGAAGCCGCAGCATTACGAAGGGCTATTTTGCGTTTTGATATTTTTGAACGCACCACGGCGCTGACCTGTTGGTCTGCCATATAAATCGATATTTTTTTGATATTTTCCTCGGTTTCCGGGATTTTAACCTTTTCAAACAGATTAACTCTTTGAGAAGTTGCAAGCAATTCATTCTCTAATAATCTGACCTGTTCATCCAACACTTCTGCCTCCAAATCAAGGGACATTGCCTTTTCCATATGGTTTGCGGCGATATCCACCCAAAGAGGTGTTTCGTAAAGATCGTAATCTCCTCTTGCAAAATCCGCACCCTCAAATATGGGAATATCAACGCCTGCAATGTTTCCTTTTCCTTTGCGAATATTGCTGACAGTTATAATTCCTGTTGGAAAAGCATCCGTTTCGCTAAAAACGGCAATCCATTCTCTAAAACCAAATTCAAGGTCTTCTCTTTCTTTTCTCACAGCCTTCGCTTTGGCTTCGATTGTTCGGATCTCCGATTGGAGTTGTTGCTTTTTCAGTGTCAGAGTAGGCAAATATCTGCGGTACATTTTAAGTGCGTCCTTTTGTACCTTCAACTCGTTTTTGGTTAGTTTGATTTTTGCCAAAACCACAGACCTCCTTAACCTTTGGGCCAAAATTCATCAGTAAGGTCTGACTTAATTCCGGTTTCATCTTTTTCAAAGCAGTCCGATAAAATATCCCATCCTAAATCAAGTGCATCTTCAAGCGGAAGATTAACCGACAGCGACATTAGTTTGTTTTCAAAAAGTTCGCCGTATTTCAGCAATTTTTCATCCCAACGGCTCATGGAAAAGCCCATGTTTTTCTTTTCGAGCGTTTCCTTGTAGGATGAATATAAACGGATCATGGCATCCATAAGCGCCCTGTGGTCTTTTCTTGTTTTGCCGTTTACATTTTGCTTGAGTCGGGAAAGAGAACCGAACGGCTCTATGCGACCGCCCTTGAGATAATACTGCCCCTCGGTGATATATCCCGTATTGTCGGGAACGGGATGTGTGACGTCATCGCCCGGCATTGTGGTAACCGCCAAAACTGTGACCGAGCCCGAATCAGCAAAGTCAACAGCCTTTTCGTAACGGGAGGCAAGCTGAGAATACAGATCGCCGGGATATCCACGGTTTGACGGCACTTGTTCCTGCGTAATAGCAATTTCCTTCATGGCATCGGCAAAGTTGGTCATATCGGTAAGGAGCACCAGTACATCCTTATTCTGAAGCGCAAATTGCTCTGCTACTGCCAGCACCATATCGGGAATCATCATACATTCAACGGTGGGGTCGGAAGCAGTATGAATAAACATGACGGTTTTGCTGAGAGCTCCGCCTTTGGAAAGCGCATCCTTAAAATACAGGAAGTCATCATATTTAAGACCCATGCCGCCAAGAACTATCACATCTGCCTCTGCCTGCATTGCAATTCGTGCAAGAAGCTGATTATACGGCTCTCCCGAAATTGAGAAAATAGGCAACTTCTGAGAAACCACCAAAGTGTTGAACATATCAATCATGGGAATGTTGGTTCTCATCATTCGGTTGGCAAGAATACGCTTGGTAGGATTAACAGAGGGACCGCCGATAGACTTCATGTTTTCCGTAAGTGCCGGGCCCTTATCTCTCGGCTCGCCTGAGCCGTTGAATATACGACCCAACAAATCTTCACTGAACGATATTCGCATTTCGTGACCGAGAAAACGCACTTCATCTCCTGTTGAAACACCCTGACCGCCGGCAAAAACCTGCAGAGATACAACATCACCCTCAATTTTATTAACCTGAGCCAAGGATTTGCCGAAACGCGTATTGATCTGTGCCAATTCCTTATACTTAACATCATTTGCTCGGACAGTGATAACATTACCGGTAATGGATTCTATTCGATTATATACTTTGTTCACTCTCATTCACCGTCCTTTAATAGTTTTTCAGTCGGTGCAGCTAATTTACCGTCACCTTTGCGATACAATTCATCGATCTCAGATTCTGCTTTTCCAAACGCTTCACTCTCAAACTCGGTATAATTCCAGTCAATAAATTTCTGTCGCATACGGTTAAAAAAGCTTCTTGCATCATCTTTGTTCTGTACAGTATAATCACTGCCCAAAACATATAACAACTTATCGATAACATAGCGTTGGCGCAATTTTCCGCAGTTTGCCTCAACCAAATCAAAGGAGTTCTGCTGCAGATAAACGGCATCAAGCGTTTCAGATTTCAAATAGGTAATGTAATCTGAAAGAGTGGTACCTTCTTCGCCGATAACCTTCATCATCGACCCAATCTCGTCACCATGATGAAGAATGCTCTTGCAAAAATCCAACTTTTCATTGTCAATAACGCTGTTATATTTTGACCAAGAGATAAGCGGATCAATAGCCGGATACTTTCTTGCGTCCGAGCGTTCACGGGAAAGACCGTGGAAAGCACCTACAACCTTTAAGGTTGCCTGCGTTACAGGCTCCTCGAAGTTGCCGCCGGCAGGGGATACGGTGCCGCCGATAGTAACAGAACCGAAGCTTCCGTCAGGCAAGCGGACATAACCTGCTCTTTCATAGAAAGCTGCAATATATGATTCAAGATATGCAGGGAAAGCTTCTTCGCCGGGAATTTCTTCAAGTCTTCCCGACATTTCGCGCATCGCTTGTGCCCAACGCGATGTTGAGTCTGCAAGCATAAGAACATTAAGTCCCATTTGTCTGTAATACTCAGCAAGTGTTACCGCAGTATAAACCGAAGCTTCACGCGAAGCAACCGGCATGGAAGATGTGTTACAGATGATAATAGTGCGTTCCATAAGCGAACGACCGGTTTTTGGATCGGTCAGTTCGGGAAACTCCGTCAGCGTTTCAACAACCTCACCCGCGCGCTCACCGCAGGCGGCAATAATAACGATATCCACATCCGCGTATTTTGATGTGGTATGCTGCAACACAGTCTTGCCTGCACCAAACGGTCCGGGAGTACAATAGGTTCCGCCTTTTGCCACAGGGAAGAAAGAGTCGATAAGGCGTACCTTTGTTTCCATCGTTTCAATTGGTGCCAATCTCTCGCTGTAGCATTTTATTGCGCGTTTTACAGGCCACTTAAAAGACATAGAAACAGGTATTTCACGGCCTCGCTCATCAGTTACCACCGCAACAGTTTCTTTAATGGTATATTCGCCCTTTTGGACTATTGATTTTACTGTATAGTTTCCAAGCAGATAAAAGGGGATAAAAATTTTATGCGTAAACGGCCCTTCGGGAACCGTGCCGATGTATTCACCTGCACGAACAATATCACCGACTTTGGCGGTTGGGGTAAATTCCCATTTCTTTTCCGCACAAAGTCCGTCTGCATAAATTCCTCTCTCCAAGAACCAGCCTGCCTGCTGTGCCAAAACAGGGAGCGGATTTTGAAGTCCGTCATATATCTGCCCGAGCAAACCGGGGCCAAGCTCTGCCGAGAGCATATCTCCCGTAAATTCAACGGTATCTCCACATTGAATACCATCAGTCATTTCATAAACCTGCACTTGCGCCACATTGCCCTTGATACGGATAACCTCGCTTTTCAGGGCGGTATTGCCCGCAAAAACATAGCATATTTCATTCATGGAAACATTGCCGTCAAATTCCACAGACACCAGGTTTCCGGTTATACTTGCTACCTTTCCTTTATTTTCGGTCATTATATTGCCTCCAACCTGTCTCCATTCAAAATGGAGTCGTATATATTCTTGTATGCTTGTTCTCCCGACTTTGTATCAAACCGCCTGATACGAAGAAGCAGTTTTAATTTAAGTCCGTAATAGAAAATATAATCCTCCGAGAAACTGTCCAATGGCTTAAGTGTTTCCAATATTTCCAAACGGTAATGATTCAGATATTTTTCTGCTTCCATCGGATTTTCGATTTCTATTGCTGCGCTTGCCGTTTTCATATACTCTACGGGTAAAATCCTGTTTTCGGTATCAAAATGCTTTTTCATTTTCTCTGCACGGACTTTGCCAAGAGCAAATCGAAGGTTTCTCTCACTTTCGTTCCAGGCATCGATCAAAACAGAACCTGAATTCTCAATATTTTTGGATGGTGACAGCGTGAGCTTTTTCAAGGTTTCCCGAGACTTTTTCCCCAAAAATCGGTTGCAAAGCTCTGCAAATCGTTCTTCTGTGATCGGAAGCGGTGAGTTTTCACTTGTCCCATCCAAAGACGGCAACTGCGATATTAAATAATATTCAGCCATAGTTATTACTTCGCCTCTTTCAAAAGCTCGGTGACCTTAGGGCTAAGATAATTTGAAAGCATATCCACAACCGCCTCTGACGAATAATCATAATATGCGCTGCCGTTATTTACAGCAATGCGGAACCCACCGTCAAAGTTATCATTCGCCTTCAGTGTGATGCCCGTTAACATTTTTTCTTTAAGAGCAGCCAGTAAGATTTCTTCCAATTTGTTAAGGTCCCCGGTATTCAAAATTACTGCGATATCTTCTGCATCCGGCTTATTTGTCCGGTTTTCAACAATTCTGATAATCAGCTCTGCAAATGCATCTGATGAATATACAGCGGCAACATTTTCGCCAACGATATTTTTAAGCTCTCTTGAAACACTTTCTCTGAAAGAAATCAGAAGATTGCGTCCCGCCTGACGAATGGCATCCTCGCTTGATTTTACCATTCGCTCGGTTTCAGCTTTTGCACCGGCCAAGATTTTATCTGCCTGTGCCCGTGCTTCGGCAATAATCTTTTCGGCATCCGACTTTGCCGCTTCAACTATGGCCTTGGCTTCCGCTTCTGCGGTTGCAACACCGTCCTTCTTGATCTGCTCAATAAGATCCTGAAGTTGAACTTCCATAACTCTATCTCCTTTTTATATTTAATCAATTTTCGGTAAAAATCAAAAAGGATCCAACCTTCTCTGCAGACAGCTAGATCCATTAATTCTATCAAGATTATTTTATACTTTATAAGTCTAACATATTCTTCTCGTTTTGTCAAGACCTTAGCAGGAGAAAGATGCAGAATTTACGATTTTCAAATTTTCAAATCGTATTTTTTTATATCACCATTATTTTTGGCTGTTATTGCTGCAGCAAAGCTTTGTGCGGAACGATATAATTTGAAAAAAACTTTCTTTTCTTATTCAAAATTTCGTATATTGTGTTATAATGGTATATACAAAAAAACGATGAGAGGTAATCTTATGAAACAGTACAGAAATATTTATATTGCGTCCTGCAGTCCGGATGGGGGAATTTATCAATACCGTCTCGAAGAAGACGGAAAGCTGTCTTTTGTGAACAAAACCGAATGTGACAGACCGATGTACGCGGTAGTTAGTGACGGCAAAATGTATGTTTTGCTCAGAGCGCCTTTTGACGGAAATAACGAGAGCGGACTTGTGGTTTATGATATTGCCTGCGACGGAACGCTTGGAAACCCGACAGAACCTGTTTCCACAAAGGGTGTGGTCGCCTGTCATCTGGCGGTGAACAAAAATGATGTGTACTGTGTGAACTATCTTTCGGGAAATGTTATAAAAATGCCTGATACGATCGTCACCCACAGCGGAAAAGGTATCCATCCCACTCGTCAGGAGGCGCCGCATACCCATTTTGTCGGCTTTACTCCCGATGGGAAATATCTTTGTGTGACAGATCTTGGACTTGACACAGTGTTTCTGTATGCTCCCGACCTGACTTTTAAGGGAAAGGTCACGGTGCCCGAGGGACATGGGGCAAGACACCTTGTTTTCTCTGAGGACGGTCGTTATATGTTCGTGGCAAACGAGCTTTTGTCCACCGTATCTTCTTTTGAATATGACGGTTGTGATTTTTCTTATATCGAAACGATAAACTGTCTTCCGGTTGATAACAAAAAAGATTCCACCGCAAGTGCCATAAGATATCACCGAGGAAAAATATATGTTTCCAACCGCGGTCACGACTCTGTCAGCATTCTCGGTCATGAAAATGGCAGAATGACGCTTCTTGACACAGTCGATTGCAAGGGTTCAAGCCCCAGAGATTTTGATATATTGGGAAATCTTATGATAGCGACCAACGAAAAGAGCAATTCTGTTACTGTCACAGATCTTGGCACTCTTGAAACGACCTGCGTGCTTGAAGATATCGAAGCGCCTCTTTGTGTTGTTTTTGCATGACAGAAATAATAATCAAATATCCATAAAAACCCATGGACAAATGTAAACCTCGCGATGCTTTCAGATAAAGGAAACAAGACGATATTACATTTGTCCATATTCTGTTGCGATTTATCTATTTTTTCCGACCTGAACATCTGTTATTCTATAAATAAGGTGTGATAGTGTTCATTATTGCATCCGAAAGCTTTTTATTAATAACAAAATGAAAGGTGGATCTTAGTGTTAAAAACAGGTAAATCAAGATTTTTGTCACTGCTTTAGACTGTTGTGCTTGTTATGAGCTGTCTTCCGACATTTGCCGCAAATGTCACAGCGGAAGAAGCCTCTTCTTCATCGACACAGACAGTCTATTATGTTAAGGGAGGAGCCACAGGTGACGGCTCTTCTGAAGACAATCCTGCAGGAACTCTTTCTGCGCTCGTCGCAAAGTTAACTGCCGACGGAAACAACATCAAGGGTAAAGAGATCATCGTCAAGGTTATCTCAAACGGCTCGACTTATGTTTATTACAACACCGAAAACAATGCAAAGTCTACCACTCCTTATGAGGCGACACTTGTGTTTGAAAGTATGGACTCCGAGAATCAGTCTGTGCTCGGTGTTACAAGTTCAAGCGTAACATCACGCGCCGATCAGCATCTGAGAATAAGCGGTCCCACAAAGTTCAAAAACATCGGCATTTACTTCAATCGAGGATATTCAGACTGGATGGAAACTTATTGCGGCGGTTATGATGTGACCTTTGAAAATGTGCAGTTATACGGCACAGGTCTTAAAATTCCCACAACAGATAACGGCAACAGAATAATCGTACAAGGCAGTGTCGACGGACTTGTGGACGGCGAAGGCGGCACTGTTATTGTTGATACGGCAACCATGACAAAAAGCAACATCGGCTATGCTGCCGCATCGTCGGGTGTGGGCTCATCTTATTCGGATCAGCTTACGATGGAAAACGATGTAAAGCTGGTGCTTGGTGCAAAAAGTATGGCTAATGAAGTCCGCATCGGCGGAGCAGCGAGCGGTTCTTCTATTGCCTACAAGAAGAATCTGAACATCGTGCTCAACGGCACACAGGTTCCGCTTCTTTACAGCCGTAACTACATTTCGGATATGACCGAAGGTCACGCTCTTCAGATCATCTACAATGACGGCGCAACAATAAAATCTGAAACCACCGGCACATATGCCTTTACCCACCTTACAAGATATGACATTCATGTTGAAAACGTTGAAGGCGCAGCCCTTGATACCACAGAAACTGCAGGTACATACAAGGTCACTTTCCCCGAGGGAATGAAATATGCCATTGCAGAAGATGCACAGGGTACTCAGTATGTAAGTGAGGGCAACCTCCTTACGGTCGGAGATGCAGGAGTTTATAATGTAACCTTCGCAAAAAGAATCAAGGGAGAACCCTATTATGTCAAGGGCGGTGCCACAGGCGACGGCTCTTCTGAAGACAATCCTGCAGGAACAATTTCCGCGCTTATTGCAAAGATCACAGAAGACGGATACGTTGAAGGCGAAGAGGTCGTTGTAAAAGTAATTGACAACGGCTCGACTTACTTCCATTTTAACTACGAAAACGGAAATTATGTCATTCCCTCTCACAAGGCAACCCTTGCTTTTGAAAGCTATGATGAAGAGGCTCCCTCATTCCTTTCGATCACTCCGAGAGTGTGAAGCGGTGATACCGATTCACAGTATTTGAAGCTTGGCGGACCTGCCAAGTTCAAAAAACTTAAGCTTCTTATTGCAAAAACCAACGGCAACTGGCTTGAAATGTACTGCGGCGGCTATGATGCCACATTGGAAAATGTCCTTATTTACGGATACAGCGACCAAACATATACTACACCGGCGTTGACAAGCGGCGCAACAGGCGGAGCGAACAACACAGCGATTGGATTCGGTGCCTACAACAACTCCGGTGACGGCGAAGGCGGAACTCTCACGATCGATGCGGCAACCATCAACAACGGTCTTGGTATCATTTCCGCTTCCGCTTATGTAAACAACAATAGCTATTCCGATCAGCTCACCCTTGATAACGATGTAAAGGTAGTTCTCGGAGCAGGTACTATAAAAACAGCACTTCGTATCGGCGGTGCTCCTGGGGGCAAAAGCATTGCATACAAAAAGAATCTTAACCTTGTGCTCAACGGCACTCAGGTTCCGAGTCTTTTCAGCCGTAACTACATTGCGGCCATGACTGAAGGCCATGCGCTTCAGATTATCTACAATGGCGGCGCAACAATAAAATCTGAAACCACCGACGCATATGCCTTTACCCACCTTACAAGATACGACATTTTTGTAGAAAACATCGAAGGTGCTTCTCTTGACACCACCGAAACCGCAGGCACATACGCTGTAACATATCCTGCGGACAAGTCGATTGTATATTTCTACGCGGTGGATGCAAACGGCAACTATGACGGCACAACTCACATAACATATGCAAACACAGCCACAATTTCTGTCGGAAATGCAGGTAAGTATAAGGTTGGTTTTGCTTCCGATCCCTCCGAGATCGATGTTGACATCGTGAATGACAATGTACAGTTCGAAGGCTTTGCAAACAGAACAGAGGACGGACTTAACGGAACACTTACACCTGTTGCGGCTGCAAACAATATTGTGGAAACAGATGTAAGCTCGATCTACGGCGCAATCGTTTATACCGCAGACATTAATTTCGATGCAAACTCCAGAACGATAATTTCTGCCACAGGCGATGCCGGAGAAAGCGCACTTGTTGAGCTTTCGGACATAGCTCTGAAGCTTGGCGGATATACCGTTTCGGGCGAATTCGGTTACGGTAAATACAGTGTAAAGGTTACTCTTGCCCCCGCATCTTCTGCGGTGTTTGTTGAAATAACGACTCCCGATGGTGATGTTATCCGTCGCGGCGGCAGCAGCGTCCTTGCAGGAAACACAGCTTTCAATACAGTTGTTTCCAAGACATCGTTTGAAAATGGAGTTTCGGATATATTTGCCGTAAATAGCGGATTTGTTCCCGAAAACTATACTATCAATGAAACAGAGCCGTCATATACCGGTTTTGAAGCTGATGTATACAACCTTGTGACCTCCTATGATGTCGATGCCAAGACCACAAGAACCTTTGCATGGACTGCAAATGTTTCGTATGTTTCTTCTGATGAAACAATGCAGGTCAGATACAACGAAAAGGGAAGCGATGAGTACAAGTTTGTTGACGCTGTAAGAAAGACCGAAAAGACAGTTTACGATGATGTCGACTTCTTCGAGGCAGACATCACAGGTCTTACTCCCGGCACCACATACGAATACAGTATCGGCAAGAAGGACAGCACATCTTCTGATGATTGGAGCAAAGTTTATTCCTTCACTACCGAGGCTGAAAATGACAGCAGCTTCTCGTTTATCGCAATTTCCGATACACAGGGTGTTAACTGGAATGGCGACCGTGGCTTTATGTATGCACAGTCTGCCATCGTGGAAGCACTTGAAGATGTTGAAAATCCCGCGTTCATTATCAACGCAGGCGATGTCATTGAAGGTAATTCCAGCACAGTTGGTCAGGGCACAGAGCTTGAAGTTATGTGGAAAAACTACTTCAAAGCAATGGGAGATACAGTCAAGACTGTTCCTCACTTTGCGGCAATGGGCAACCATGATTACCACGGTCACGGTTCTTCATCCGATGGTGATTTCCTGTTCAATATGCATTTCAATCACCCCAACAACGGCGGCGAAAAGGCTATTAAGAAATGGTCAAATCTCGGAAATTCGGTAATGAACGCCATCAACAATCCGAAAGAATTGGCATATTCATATGACTACGGCAGCGCACACTTTGTTGTGATCAACTCCGGTCCTTCGGGCGGAACGGATGCATATCTTCTCGGCGCACAGAAGGCATGGCTCCAGAGTGATCTTGAGGCAAGTGATGCTCAGTGGAAGATAGTTGTTGTTCACCAGCCTGCACATGTAGCTTCGGGTGCAAACGAATATTTCACAATGTATAACATTGACAAGACCATGGAAGAGCTCGGCATTGACCTTGTTATCCAGGGACACGCTCATTACAACACAAGAACCTATCCCATGAAGGATCGCACAGCTGTCAGAAAAGATAATCCCGACCTTATAGAAAAGGGCGAGGGAACAGTCTATTCGATCGTCGGCTCGACTGCAACAAACCATGATGTTCTTAAGGACAATCTCAACGAAAACTATGTCAGCGTATTCTCTCCCGAGGCTGAAATGCCTGTATATGCAACAGTTGATGTTACAAATTCGAGCCTTACCTACACCGTAAAGCAGTTGGATGGCTTTATTGTGGATCAGTTTACCATCTATGACGAGGAAGCTTATTACACTCCCGAATCTGTCGGTGCGCAGATCCGCGTTCCTTCCTCTGACAATACAGTGGTTCAGGCACTCAGATTCGTTGGTTCGATCTCGCTTGATCTTTACGAAGAACTTGAAGCGCAAGGACTTCTTCCCGAAAGCAATGACGACGCCGATGAGGGCTTTGGTATGGTGGTTCTTCCCACAAACCTTATCCCCGAAGGTGAAAGCCTCAAAAAAGGGACTGAGAAAGCGATAGTCGTTCCCGCCGTCAAGATCTATTCCAAGGATTCCGAAAAGGTGACCTTCACCGCTTGCCTTACGGGAATCACTGAAGATAAATACGAGGTGAACTATATGGTCGCACCTTATGTCACACTCTCTGACGGAACAACATACTACGGAGAAGCGTTCGACGCGAGCGTTTATGAGGTCGCACAGCTTTGCTATGCTGATACAAAAACTTCCGCTTCCGTGAAGCAGTATGTGCTTGAAAACATCCTTAACATAATAAATCCCGAAGAATATCCTTTGGGTTGATAAAAAACAAGTCGGCGGCAGATTATCCTGCCGCCGATATTTTTTTGTATATAAAAACAGACACATGGGAATGTTAAGCGTTCCCATGTGTCTGTTATTACAATTGTTTTGCCCGCATTTGTACTTTATAAGAAAGGAAAAAGGCAGAACGAGAAGCGGACAAAAGAGGATTTTAAGCGTTATCGTCAAAAGTTGAGGATAAATTCTATAATGAATACCGAGCCCCAGCTGAAGTGGTCACAGCAAAGACCTTTTCCTGTTTTTGAATCGTAGTTTTCAAAAATGCCGCCCTTTTCGTTGTGGCACATATCAAGAATAGATTCTTTGATGTCGTCTCCCGCTGCAAGCCCGTAATCGTGAAGACCCTTGGCGGCAAAATAAGCCACATTGAGCCATGTGGGGCCTCTCCAGTAGTCGTTAGAGTAGCCGGGGTCATCAAAGGACACCGCAGGCATCTTTGAGTCAAAACGGCTTTGTGCAAGCTCTCCCATCCTTACTGCACGTGTGTGGGAGGCGATCTTTGTGTAAAGAGGCATGAAGGATGCAGGGGAGAGTACAGACGATACCTTTCCCGTGAATCTGTCGGTATCGGCATACCATCTGTTTTCTTCGTCCCACATTTTTTCGTTTATAAGTCCCGAAAGCTCCTGTGCTCTTGCACTAAAGGAGGCTTCGTCCTCGTTTTTGCCGAGAAGCTTTGCGATCTTTGCCATCGAGTCAAAATACATGACCATAAAGCAGTTGAGATCGATAGCCCACATATTTGTGATACCATTGTCCCATCTGACCGAGTTGTCCCAGCCCGATTCGTATCTTACACAGGTCTCATATTCTTTCGCATCCTTGTTGTCGGCATCGTAATAATAAAGACCCTGATATCTTCTGTGGCTGTCCATGTAACTAATGTTTTTGCAAAAAGCAGGATAAACGCTTTCAAGAAAAGAAAGGTCTGCGTCTTTTTCAAAAATCTTAAGTGCCGCCCAGGCAAACACGGGAGGCTTTGTGTATGGATAAATGATTGTTCCGTTTTCAAAAATTACATCGGAAAAAATGCCGTTTTCGTACTGGTACTTTATAAATCCCGTAATGCTTTCCTTTGCAAGAGTCGTGTCCCATCTCGAAATGCCCGCGGCATGGAAGGCCGAATCCCAGTTCCAGATACCCTCAAAGCGTCCTTTTCCGGGGGAGACACATCTGTCGGGGCCCCAGGGAAAGCCGTTGTCGGGATATACATTTCCCATGAGCGTATCGTAGGCTCTTTCGCAAAGAGAGAGGTCTCTTTCCGAAAGACCGACGAGAGAAGAAAGCCATGCGTCTTTTGTCAAAGTGATCACTCCTTTTCAGGTGTTTTTATTATAATATCAGAAATTGCCTCTTTACAAAATGGAAAAATAGTGGCATAATATAGACAAATGTAATATCAGGAGGGAAACGATGTTTTTTGACTGCAGATTCGACAGCAAAAGTCCAAAATGTATTCGCATTTCCCGAGGAAACATAAGCAGTGAGCTTAACATAATCGAAGTCGGATATAACAAGGTTCCTGCAGGCAAGTGCTAGATCATACACAGAGATGTTTTTATTCTTCATTATGTGGTGTCGGGAAAGGGAGTTTTTCAGGGGCAGCCCTTTGACAAAAGCTGCGGTTATCTTGTGGTGCCGGGCGAGCTTGAAATCATAACCGCCGATGAAAAAGACCCTTATGAAAGCTATTGGATAATATTCAAGGGGACTCTTGCTCCCGAAATAATCAAGCTGTGCGGGCTTGAAAAGCGCTGTCATGTGTTTTCGTTTGACAAGAATGCCGAATGTGCCAAGATCTTGAATTCTGTTTTGTTTGACGATTCTTATGCCAACGATTATTCCGAAGCGTTTGCGCTTCAGGCGGCATTCAACAACATAATTTCGATACATACAAACGAAAACAGAGTCATTTCAGGCTCGGTTAATCTCACTGCACGCGATCTTGCCATGATCTTCGAGAAGAGTTATCAGCAGGATCTGAAAATAAACGAGCTTGCCGAAAGCTTTCGTTATTCACGAAATCACCTGTATTCCATATTCAAGAGCGAATACGGAATCTCGCCCCAGGATTACCTGCTCAATCTCCGCATTGAAAAGGCAAAACAGCTTTTGTCACGGGAGGATATGAAGCTTTCGGTAAAAGAGGTGGCGTATGCGGTGGGCTTCCGCGATCAGCTTTATTTTTCAAAGCTTTTCAAAAAAAGGACCGGTTCCACGCCCTTGGAATTCAGAAACGAAAGGCAAAAGCTTATCGAGCTTGCTGACAAAGTGTATTACAATAATTGCTGTTAGCAATATGCACAAACAGGGAGTGTCATAATACCTCCATTGCCTGAAAGGGCGGCTGATCCAAAACAAGGTTTCTGATATCGGCAAAACAGAAGTCTAATCAGA
>JAZSFD010000079.1:0-3007 GCA_045532035.1 Eubacteriales bacterium
TGGGCATCGTCCCCTACAATTATTGCAAACGCTCATCTGTCAGCAGTGGATGAGGTGTCGGAATCAAATCAAAAGTATAATGCGGGAGGGGCTATCGCGCCCCTCTCGCGCACTCCCTCCCCAAAACTTCTTTGAAAAGAAGTTTTGTAGAAAATAATTATCGAAAAGGTTTTTCCGATATCAGAAACCTTGTTTTGGAAAAATGGGCGTATCAATCAGCCGCCCTTTCAGGCACTGGAGGTATTATGACACTCCCTGTTTGTGCACATTGCTAACAGTAATTATTATAATACACTTTATCGACAGAAGGCTCCCTCGTCAGAGGGAGCTTTTTTGTTGCCTTCCTTGCAAGGGAGGAGTCAGAATCGGATCAACGGCAAAACCATGCCGGTTTCTGCCAAGTTAACGAAAAAAACTCACTTACTGTCCTGTTTTTTGGACAGATGTTGTTTTACAATAAAGACAGAAAGCAACAGTGCTTTTGAAAAAAAGAAAGTGAGGAAACAAAAATGACAATGATAAGAAGAATAAGAAACGCAGCCCTTACCGTCAGCATCCTTTTTGTCTGCGGTATTCTCGGAAGCCTTGAGCTTGACACCATAACCCTTTCACAGGCGGTTGACTATATAACCCTGAACGCGCTTTTTTGTGCTTTTGTGATGGCGCTTGAGGTTATAATCAGATTTTTTCGGGCTCTTCTTTTGGTATACGCCCTCAGAAGACGGGCGGCGAAAAAAGCGGCATTTTCACACACCGCGTGCACAAAAGCAAAGGCTCAGCCCGCCTGATATTATAAGCATTGGTAAAAAAAACAGTAAATTTCTTGAAAAATATTGAAAAATCCGCTTCTTTTGTGTATAATAAGAATATATTGAAAAAAACGGAGGAGATCAAAATGACTCAGATCACAAAAGATACCATCATCGGCGACATCCTTGACGCTGACAGAGATTGCTCGAAATTCTTCCTTGAAATCGGAATGCACTGCCTCGGCTGTCCTTCCGCAAGAGGTGAAACTGTTGAACAGGCTTGCGAAGTTCACGGTGTTGACTGCGACGCGCTCGTTGACAAGATCAATGACTACCTCGCTACCAAGTAAGAAGATAAATATCGGACAACGGCTGAAAACGGTGGCAGAAACTGCCGCCGTTCGTTTATCGTCCGAAAATATTTCAAAGCCGCTATGCGCCATCGACGTCGGAACAGACCATGCAAAGCTTCCGATGTACCTTGTGTCGGAATGCGGCTTTTCAAGCGTTACGGCAACCGATATAAACGAGGGTCCCTGCAGGACCGCCATCGAAAACATAAGGTCTGCCGGCGCTTTTTTTGAGGAACGGATAGATGTCATAAGAACCGACGGTCTTTCGGGACTCGACGGTCTTTCTCCCGACCGCATTGTGATTGCGGGCATGGGCGGCGAGCTTATTGTAGACATTCTTTCGGCGGCAGATTTTGTCCGCAGGGAAAAGGAAAGGATAAAATTCGTCCTCCAGCCCCAGTCAAAGGAGCAGCTTTTGCGAAAGTATCTTTACGAATCGGGCTATCGCATCCATGAAGAAAAAAGATGCCTTGATTCGGGGAAATACTACTGTGTCATCTCGGCGGTTTTCGACGGAGTGAAAAGGGAAGCGACGCTTCTTGAGCTTTATTTCGGAAAGTCCGGACTTGAAGAGCCCGACGAGCTTTTCCGCGTATGCTTTGACAAAAAACGAAAGCTCCTCGAAAAGAACATATCCCTGCGCGAAAAGAGCACAAATGAGCCTTCGCATGAGATTGCTGCCGAAGAAAAAGAGCTTCTTCGTCAAATGAACGAATATCTTGAAAAACAAAGGAGTGACAAGGGATGACAACTGTATACGACATCGACCTTTTTATGAGCGGATGGGCAAAAAAAGAGCTTTCCGAAGAATGGGACAACGACGGTGTCATGCTTTGCGGCAACCCTTCGGCGCCTGCAAAAAAGCTCCTTGTCTGTCTTGAAATAAACAAGAAAACGGTGGAAGATGCCAAAAAGCTTGGCTGTGATACCATCGTCACCCACCATCCCTTTATCTTTCGTCCCTTAAAAAACATCTGCGGAACCGATTTTGAACTGGCAAGCCTTCTCATTTCGGGCGGTATTTCGGTGCTGTCCTATCACACAAGGCTTGACGCGGCACAGGGCGGAGTCAACGACACCCTTGCGGAGGTGCTCGGACTTTCTGACATCGAACGATTTGCAGACCTTGGAAGAGCAGGTCTTCTTGAAAGAGAAATGGAAGCTCGGGAATTTTTGGAATATGTGAAGAAAAAGCTTTCGTGCGAAACTTTTCGCACCTCCCGTTTTGAAAGCGGAAAAAAGATCAGAAAGGTAGCAGTGCTCGGCGGTGCGGGAAAGGATTTTCTTTCGGAGGCGGCAAAAATCGCCGACGCATATATTACGGGTGATCTTTCCCACAACGCTTTCATCACCGCAAACGAATGCGGTCTTCTCGCGGTCGACGCGGGACATTATCACACCGAAAATCCCGTGGTGCAGACGGTGGCTCAAAGGCTTTGCGAAAGCTTTCCCGATGTGGAGATTTTTGTGTCCGATCCGCTTTGCCCCTTTGAGAATTTCTGATTTTATCCCCGAAAGGAAAGAAAAATGCCATTTGATGCAGGACTTGCGGCGGCGGTGACAAAAGAGCTGAAGGAACAGCTCACCGGCGCCAAGATCGAAAAGATACAACAGCCCGAAAGGGACGAGCTTCTTCTGTCGCTGAAAATCGGCAGGGAAACAAAAAAGCTTCTTATCAGCGCCAAAGCGGGAACTGCGCGTATCGGCATCACCCGCCTTGAAAAGGAAAATCCCCAGACACCGCCCATGTTTTGTATGCTTCTGCGCAAGCATCTGTCGGGAGGACTTGTTGCCGACATCACACAGCTCGGCTTTGAGCGCGCGGTTGAGATAAGGATTTCGACCTACAACGAGCTGGGCTTTCCCACCGAAAAATATCTTATCCTTGAAACGACGGGCAGATAC
>JAZSFD010000038.1:0-4872 GCA_045532035.1 Eubacteriales bacterium
CTTCGGGACTCCCCTCTTATTCCAAAAAACAGGTGAATATGCGAAATGAAAGAAAACACATTTTCAAAAGTTTATGAAGTTGTAAAAAAGATCCCCTACGGCAAGGTCGCAACCTACGGGCAGATAGCACGGCTTTGCGGAAATCCCCGACTTTCCCGTGTGGTAGGTTATGCACTTCACGTAAATCCCGATCCCGAGAGCATCCCTTGTTTCCGTGTTGTCAACCGATTCGGGCGTACTTCGAGCGCATTTGCCTTCGGTGGAAGCGATATTCAAAGAGCTCTTCTTGAATCGGAAGGCGTTGAGTTTGATGAGGACGGAAACGTAATTCTCGAAAAATATTTGTGGAATGACAACGAATAGTAAAATTCACGCTTGACATAGCAAGTATTTTGTGGTAAAATATTATTCGTTCATATTGGGGCGTCGCCAAGCCGGTTAAGGCACAGGACTTTGACTCCTGCATCACGCTGGTTCAAATCCAGCCGTCCCAGCCAAAAATCTCCTCGGACGAAGTACGGGGAGATTTTTACTTTTTCACGAAACTTGTCAAGATTAGTGGACAGATAAAAGAGTGAAAAAATGGTTTGGGATGCAATAGCCGATACCTGAATGGAGTCTTTCTGAATTGTAGTAAAGCTCGATGTAGCTGACGATCGTTCTCGAAGCTTCCTCGAATGTGAGATGACTGATATCAGCCATCTCACATTCAAGGGTTTTCCAAAAACTCTCAATTGGCTGATTATCGCTGGGCGTACCCGGACGGGACATACTCTTACGGAATCCGTTTCCTTCTACAAGTTGTTTTGTCTTCTTGGCTGTGTATTGACAGCCTCTGTCACTATGGTATATTGCGCCTTTTGGTCTGTCAGGATTTCTTCCAATTGCCATCTCAAATGCTTCTTGTACCAATCTCTGCGTTTGATTTTTGTCTATACTCCAACCCACGATTCGTCTTGTTGCTACATCAATTATTCCGCAAACATATATTTTGTGCTTGTTACATCTAAGTTCTGTTATATCAGAGCACCAAAGATAATTTGCTTGTGTTACTTCAAATTTGTTCTTTACTAAATTTTCTTCTATATACTGCTGTTCTGTCGGCTTAGGCGGTCTTTTCTTTCCGGTTCTACCGCTTTTTGCGGTCAAACCATACTTTTTGAGTATCCCAGAGATACGAAATTCGCTGATATTTATGCCTTTTGCAAGTAATGCTTTTCGAATTCGTATCCTTCCGTAATTGCCTTTATGCTTTTCAAAACAGTTAATGACCGCTTTTTCAAGCTCTTTTTCTTCATTATCTTGCTCGATTGGTTTACGGTAATACTCGCTCTTTGACACACCCAACAGTCTGCATACTTCACTCGTTTTGTATTCTTTAAGCTCTGTTTTTGCGAATTTTACTCGTCTGCCGGGTGTTTCGCAAAGTATGCCGCTGCTTTTTTTAGTATTTCGTTTTCCATTTTCAAGCGTTCGTTTTCTCTTCGGAGCTTTCTCAACTCTGCATCTTCGGAACGTTGGTTCCCTTTTCCTACAAACGCTTCTTCTCCGTGGGTTTCATACTCGTCTATCCATCGATAGAGCATTATATGGTTTATACCCATTTTCTCTGCTACCACTGCATGTTTTATTCCATCTTTTAGAACTAATTCACATGCCTTAACTTTGAATTCTTTGCTGAAAGTCCTTTTCATTGTGAACACCCTCTCTGAATGTATTATATCATTCACTCTTCGTTGTGTCCACTTTTACTATACAACTTTCACTTTTTACCTATTCACTCTTCACTATTCCCTAAAATCAACCTTGTCGATTTGAAGTAATAAGTAATATGTAATAGTGAAAAAGTAAGGTACAAAATCGCAAAGCGATTTTGTTTTCAGAGGATAAAATCTTATTATGACCATCGAAAATCTTTGATTTTACTGCATTTACGCACAAATCCTATAAGAACACCCGCACCAAACAAAAACAGACCTTCACGGTCTGTTTTTTGTTTGGTATGTATTATTTAACAAGGACTTGAACCTTAAGAAGGCAAAAAGCGTTAAAAAAACGCCATCAACACCATGTCCGAATCCTTAAGCCGAATGTCCGTTTTTTTAGCTTGACTTTTCAGCTTTTTTTGATATACTGAAAACAATAATACTAAAGGGGGAAGATTTATGAACATTCCGTCACCCATAGAGTTTTTCGGCGTAATGCCCGGTAGCGACAGAACGATGATACGTTGGGACAAGCTGTGTGAATACTACCGTCTTCTCGGCACTCTTTCCGAAAAGCTCATTGTTGAAGAAAAGGGCAAAACAAGCGAAGGAAACGATTTTCTTATCCTTTACGTTTCGTCCTCTGAAAATCTTCAAAAGCTTGAGGAATACCGTATAATTTCAAAAAAACTTGCCGATCCGCGAGAGCTTAATGAAAGCGAAATAAACAATCTGTGCGAAAACGGCAAAGTTATCTGCTTCCAGAGCTACGGACTCCACTCCAACGAGGTGGGTGGTCCACAGATGGTGCCTTTGATGCTTTTTGAGCTTCTTACAAGCGATGAAAAAAAGATAAAGGATATCCTCGAGAACGTTATATTTATCATTTCTCCCTGTAGCGAGCCCGACGGAGAGATCGTTTTTACCGACTGGTACAACAAATACCTCGGAACAGAGTTTGAAGGAACAGTATCTCCTTATCTTCGCCACAACTGGGCAGGACATTCCAATAATCGCGACGCCATGCGCGAGATACTTATTGAATCAAGGCATCTGAACGACATCATCATCCGACGCTTTATGCCGCAGATATTCCAGGATCACCACCACCAATGCCCTTTCGAAAACAGAATGAGCATTGCACCCTCAAGCGACCCGATATACCCGTTTTACTCTCCCCTTGTGCACCGTGAGACGGCGGTTTACGGTGCTGTTATGGCAGATGCACTTTCAAAGGCAGGAAGAAAGGGCGTAGTTTCGGGCGATAAGCGCTTTAACGATTTTCCCATTTCCACATTCTACAGCACAGCCATGCTTCACAATGTGGCAGGCATGCTGACGGAAAATGCGGACGTAAACATTGCTACTCCGGTATATATCCACTTCGATTCGCTCGAGGGTGAGCTTTCTCCCGGTGCAACCTGCCCCGATCCGTGGTATGGCGGCGAGTGGCATCTTTATGACATAGTGGAGCAGATGTACATTGCCTCTGTGTCGCTTCTTGAATATGCCGCAAAAAACCGTTTCTCCATCCTCGAAAACATGGCAAGAAAGGCTCTTT
Organism: Eubacteriales bacterium; assembly: GCA_045532035.1. Taxonomy (GTDB): domain Bacteria; phylum Bacillota; class Clostridia; order Oscillospirales; family CAG-382; genus UMGS1052. The sequence continues at coordinate 3,268 of JAZSFD010000038.1, forward strand.
TGCAGACCGCAAGAGGCAAAAACAGCGAGAAAAAGGCATACCTTATTACCCCTAATCAGAACGACGTCTCTGCCAAGGATTCTCTGCTTACTCTTATGCACAACCACGAGATCGAAATGTTCAAAGCAAAGGGCGATTTTGTATGCAACAATAACCTTTACCCGAAAGGCACGGTCGTCATCCCCCTCGGTCAACCTGCATATGCCGCGGTCGAAACATTTCTCGGTGCAAACCCTTATCCCGTAATTCCCGAAATAAAGAGAGCCGACGGTGCGGTGAAAATCACCGACATGGCAAACTTAAGCTTCGCCCTTTGCATGGGTGTAAAAGTTTCTCCTTCCATGGGTGATATTGACGAAAGCCTCCTTGAACGATACATCCCCTGCATCGATGAAACCCTTTCTCTTCCCTTGCCCGTAAGCGAAAATCTCAGTTTCAAAAAGGCAAATATACTTCTTGAAAAGGGCGAAAAGGTTGCCCGCGACGAAAACGGCAACTTTGTAAAAGAAGGCGAAGGAAAGCTTGTCCGCCGCAAGAAGATCGGTCTTTTGAAAAAGAGTGCCACATGGAATGAGGAGGAGGGCTACACAAGAAGCCTTCTTAAAATGTACCATTTTGATTACCGCATAATTCTTGACAAGGAAATCCGCGAATCGGGCATTCCCGATGACATTGACGTCATAATTCTTCCGGGCGACAGTGAAGCCGACCTTAAAAGCGGCGACAGCATACCTGTGGGCAGACCTCCCGAATTTCAATCGGGTCTTGGCACAGCGGGTGCTGAGTACATGAGAGAGTTTGCAAAGCGTGGAGGGCTTATAATCGCATGGGAAAAATCGTGCGTTTATGTAAGGGACATTCTTTCCCTTGAAATCACCGAAACTACCTCCCGACTTTCCGCAAGGGAATATTCCACATACGGCTCGCAGATATACGCCAAGCTCAAAAAGGATAAGCTTACCTTCGGTATGCCCGAAAGCTTTACCCTTACACATTCAAGCGGACCTGCTCTTATCCCCCGTGATTTTGTCGGAAAGACCGAAGTTATAGCAAGAATTGCAGACAAAAACATCCTTGCCAACGGCCATATCGTTGGTGAAAAGCACATTGAAGGAACGCCTTGCATACTTAGAACGCATTACGGCAAGGGCGAAGTTCTTCTTTATACCTTCAATCCCGAATTCCGTGCACAGCAGGACGGAACTTTTAAGCTTTTGTTCAATGCGCTTTTTGAAGTCGAAAAAGATGTTTAGTTATCTTATTGAATCGCTATATGATGTTAACCACTGCGGCCTTGTAGGATACAGCTCCTCAGTGCTCAACATCAAAGATTGTTCCGTAACCGGTTCTACCATCACAGGTGCTATGAGCTCGGCTGGTGCTATAGCCGGTCACATTTCCGCAGGTCACAACTCCACCCTTACAAATGTCAAGGTTGCCAATTGTACCGTAAAGGGCGAAAGAGTTGACAAGTCCGGTTACATAGTAGGTACTTCCAACAACGGTAACACAGTTATCACAACAGACCCCGCTTGTGCAAACAACACAGTATTTGATGTTGCAAACAGCACAACAGCTTACGGTCGTATTGTAGGCGGTACTCTT
>JAZSFD010000061.1:0-20550 GCA_045532035.1 Eubacteriales bacterium
CGCGCCCTCGACCTCGGGAACTTTTTTGAAAAAAAGTTCCGCAAAAAACTTTTAATACAGCAAAAGACGAAAGGTTTTGTTTCCTTTCGTCTTTTTATTTTTATTCCACAACTATTTGTGTTTGTGCCACATTGTCCGAGATGGAAAACTCGGTGTCGTGCTGCTTGCCGTCAACAAAATATGTGAGCTTATATTTGCCCTTGAAGCCGCGGAACATCGCCTTTCCGGATTCGTCTGTGATATCCGAATGGTTTGTTGTCCATTCTTCCTTTATCAGTCTTTTCATTTCCCTGAAAGCGGGCTTTTCGGAAAGATCAAAATTCAGAAGTCCGCCGCCGTAAACATTTTCTCCTGCGCTCATGTCTCCGATGGGGGCACCGTGGGCATAGCCGTCCACCAGGTTCCAATAAGCGATTCCGTCGCACGCTTTGTGGGAGAACCACATTTTGTAAAGCAGAGAAAGAAGCTCTGCCTGGATCTCTTCATCCTCGGGACCGCCGTTATAGGTGGCGAGAGTGACTTCGGAAATATGCAAGGGAAGATTGAATTCAGAATAGGTGTCAAGTATGTCAAAAACCTTTGCCGGATTGTATCTTGTTGCACCCCATTCCATTTCCTTGTCTTTTGCCTGGAACATATGCATCTGCAAGCCAATGGAATTTATCGGTGCGTTTTCTCTTAAGTATCTTTCAAGAAGCAGGTAAAAATACGATCTGTCAAATCTGAAGCGTTCCCAGATGGCTGCCGCCTCGTTGATGAAAAGGTTGTTTGATGGGAAATAGCGTCGGGCAAGCTCAAAGCTTTTTTCAACAAATCTGCGGTCGCGGTAAATTGCGGTTACATCCTTGTGGTCTTCTGTATAAGCAGGCCATGAGATGGCTTCGTTTACGATATCCCAATCGAAAATGTCGTTTTTGTATCTTTCCGCCACTTCCTGAAAATGCTTTTCATATTCCTGCCAGATAAGGTCAGGTTCTTTTGGTAACCAGGACGGTGAAAAAGCATCATATACAAGGCAGTGACCTTTCATGCGAATATCCTTTTCCTTGCAATATTCGATGGAAAGATCGGGGGACGGACGCCTGTATACCCTGGGACTTGATTTTTCATATCTCGGCTTGCCTTTTTCAGGCTCAAGACTATTCCAATAAAAGGGAACGACAGCATAATTGAAGGCGTCGGCAAAAATTTCACGGAATTTTTCATTTTTTTCCTGAGTTTCAAACTCATCGAGCATGAAAAGGTTACAGCCGAATTTGAAATCGTGCTGCTTTAAGACTGCCGAAAATTTCACTTTTTTCAAGGGATTGTTGTTCTTGTCCACGAAAGAAAGACGGGCAAAAGCCTTTCGGTTAAGCTCAATGCCGCTTTTGACTCTTTCGTCGCACATTTCACGCTGTTCGTTATAGCTTTTGAATACTGTTTCTCTTCTTGTCATTGTTGTCACCTCTTCTTGGATTATATCATATTGTATATCAAAAAAAGATATAAGTAAACCTGAAAAAATCAAAAAATGCCCGAAAAAAGATAAATCATCCGTGCTTTATAATGGCGAAAGAGCAGGGAAGAACAGAAATTTTTTTGCCGCTTTTTTCGATTGCTCCGCCATAAATCACGAAATCGTTTTCTCCCATGGTGAGCCTATGGGCATATTCACCCATATTGACGCAAACGGTCACCTTTTCGCCACAAGAGGTCCTTGAAAACCCGAAAACACCGCCGCAAGAGGTGATATCCTCAATTTCTCCCGAGCAGAGAGCTTTTTCGTATCTTCTGATCTGTCCGAGCTTTTTGTAATGCTCGGTGATTTTTTTGTTTTCGCGTCCCCAGGGGAAGGGCATACGGCAGAAAGGATCTCTTCCACCCTGAACTCCGGCCTCATCGCCGTAATAAACAGACGGCACTCCCGGCAGAGTGAATTGCAGAACAGATGCACAAAGAAGCTTCCTTTCTGCATTTTCGAGCTCTTCTTCTGTAAGCTTTAAGCTTTTGAGCTCATCTCCGCACATACCTTTGTAGCGGTCGGTGCCGAGCACCGTAAGGATGCGCTCGGTGTCGTGAGTGCCGATGATATTCATGAGTGAGAGAGAGCAAGAGGCAGGATAGCTTGAATATATATCGCAGACCGCGTCCTTCAGAGTGTCGGCACACCCCGAGTTGATATATGAAACAATGCCGTCCTTTATGGGATAATTCATGACGCCGTCAAGCTGACCTCCTCTGAAATAAGAGCGTCGCTTGCCGTAGGCACATTTGTCGGCGGCGTTTTCCCACACCTCACCGATGATGACCGCATCATTTTTGTAAGATTTTGCAGTTTTATTGAGCCTTGCAAGAAAGCTGTCGGGAAGCTCGTCCGCCACATCAAGGCGAAGTCCCGAAATGCCCTTTTTTAGATATTTTGCCGCAATGCCGTTTTCTCCCGCAAGATATTCCTCTACCGCAGGCTCATGGGTGCAAAGTCTCGGCAAAATTTCGATTCCCCACCAGCTTTCATAGCTGTCAGAATATTCGGTGAAGCTGTACCAGGAACGGAAGGGCGAGTTTTTGTCGCGGTAGGCTCCGCCTTCGCCATATCTTCCGTGCTTGTTGAAATATCTGCTGTCATCCCCCGTGTGGTTGAAAACACCATCAAGGATGATGTGCATTCCGCGTTTTTCGCACTCGAGGATAAGTTCATCAAAAGCCGCATCTCCGCCGAACATCTCATCCACCTTCGAATAATCTCCGGTGTCATATTTGTGGTTTGAATATGCCTCAAAAATGGGGCTTAAATAGAGGACATTCACTCCCAGATTCTTAAGATAATCAAGCTTTTCGATGATGCCCCATAGCGTTCCGCCAAAGAACATATTGTTGGCGCAGAAATCGCCGGGGCGATTGCCGTATTGAGGGAGCCCTTCGTACCAGTCGTCATTTATGATCGCATCGTCTCTTATGGGAACTTGTTTTGTACCCTTGCAGAAGCGGTCGACAAAAATGTGGTACATGACACAGTTATGAAACCATTCGGGAGTTTCAAAATCCGAGGAATAAATGAGCATTTTGAACTCATCGCCGCAAAAAGCTTCATAGGTAAGCGTTCCGTCGACATTATTAAGACTTACAAAATATATTCTGTTGTCGCCGATCGAATAGGATATCTTATAAAAAAGAAGATTTGGTGCCCCGCATATGGCAGAAATGTCGAAATCGAGAATATAGACATCATATCCGTCCTGCGATCTGTCGTAGGAAAAATCGGCTGTATATGAAAAATTCAAACCGTCGGCGCGAAGATGCAGCTTCGGAGCAAAAAGTCCGAGGGTTTTTTCGGTGAAAAGCTCAAGCGTCACATGGTCGGCGGTGGAATATGCTTTGCTGAAGGTATATTTTCCGTTTCTTTTGTTTTTGAGAATGATACTGTTTTTTTCAAAAATATCTTTCGGATCAAGAGCTAACATTGTTTTTGACTCCTACTCAAAAAGCCGACTGCCGCGTTTTTTTAACGTTTGGCAGCCGGCGTTTTTTGGATGTTTATTTTGTTTCGGGAAGATTTACTTTTGTGAGATGCCAGATATCGTTTGCATAATCACCGATACTGCGGTCAGCCGCAAAGAAGCCTGACGATGCGATGTTGCAAAGCGACATACGGTTCCATTCGGGCTTGTTGCGGTAGCTGTCGATAAGATTGTCGTGCACACGGGTGTACGAATCGAAATCCGCAAGGCACATATAAGGATCGGCAACTCCGTGACCGGCGAGAAGATAATTTGCGATATCCGCAAAATTCTGACCGGCAAAGCCGTTGTAAAGTGCGTTGATGGCGTCATTCAGACGCTTGTTGTTGACGCAGAAGAGTGCAGAATTATAACCCTGTATCCACTGCTTTTCAACTTCATCGGCAGTAAGGCCGAAGATGAACATATTCTCTTTCCCTGCCGCCGCAAGCATTTCAACATTTGCACCGTCAAGAGTTCCGATGGTGAGCGCACCGTTCATCATAAGCTTCATACAACCTGTGCCGCTGGCTTCCTTGCCTGCAAGAGAGATCTGCTCGGAGATCTCGGCTGCGGGAACAAGAGATTCTGCCATTGATACATTGTAATCTTCAAGGAAGACCACGCGAAGCTTTTCGCGGAGCTTGGGATTGCTTTCGATATCCTTGGAGATGAAGTAGATGAGCTTGATGATCTGCTTTGCCATGTAATAGCCGGGAGCAGCCTTTGCACCGAAGAGATAAGTCTGCGGAACGATGTCTGCGTCCGGGTTTTCCTTGAGCATATTGTAAACGCTGATGATGTTGAGAGCGTTGAGCAGCTGGCGCTTGTATTCGTGCAGACGCTTGATCTGAACATCAAATACCGAATCGGGATCGAGCTTGATGCCGGTCTTCTTGAAGACCTTTTCGGCAAAGGCAAGCTTGTTTTCGCGCTTGATGAGCGAAAGTCTTTCAAGAACTGCGCTGTCCTTTTCGAACTTCTTGAAGTTTGCAAGCTCCTCGGGATTCTTGTGATAGCCTGTGCCGATGCATTCGTCAAGAAGTGAGGCAAGCGCAGGATTTGAACAGTTGAGCCACCTTCTGTGGGCAATGCCGTTTGTGACATTGCGGAATCTTGTGGGGTACATCTTGTAGAAATCCTTGAAGGTGGAGGCTTTGAGAATGTCCGAGTGAAGCTTTGATACGCCGTTTACCGAGTTTGAGCCGATGACGCTTAAGTTTGCCATCTTGACCTGTCCGTTGGCAAGGACTGCGAGATTTGAGATTTTGTCCCAGTTGCCGGGGAAAGCGTTCCACGCACTGCAGCAGAAGCGTTCGTTGATTTCGCGGACGATCGAATGGATGCGGGGAAGCTTTAATCTGAAGAGATCCTCGTTCCAGCATTCAAGCGCCTCGGGCATGACTGTGTGGTTTGTATAAGACACTGTTCTTGCGACCATGTCCCACGCGGCATCCCAATCCATGAAATATTCGTCGATGAATATTCTCATAAGCTCGGGGATGCAAAGAGCGGGATGGGTGTCATTGATATGGATAGCGACCTTGTCGGGGAAGTTCTGTAAAGTTCCGTAAACCGCCATGTGGTCGCGGATGATGCTCTGACAGGAAGCAGAAACAAGGAAATACTGCTGGGTCAGACGCAAGAGCTTTCCTTCGTTGTGATTGTCGGAAGGATAAAGGACCTTTGAGATGACCTCTGCCTTTGTGCTTTCCTCAAGCGCCTGGGTGTACTGTCCCTGGGTGAAAAGCTTCATGTTGAAGTTGACGATGTCGCGGGCTTTCCAGAGACGCAACTGGCTTACCGCATCGGAGTTGTAACCCGAGATCATCATGTCATAGGGGACCGCCTCGACTTCTTCATAATTTTCATACTGAACTTCGAGTCTTCCGTCCTTCCAGTTTTCCTTAACATGACCGCCGAGCTTGACCTTGAAGATTCGGTCGGTACGGGGAATCAGCCAGCTTTCGCCGCCGGGCAGCCAGATATCGGGAAGCTCGACCTGTGTTCCGTCAACGATCCTCTGCTTGAAAAGTCCGTATTCATAACAGATGGAAAAGCCTGTTGCCGGATAGTCAAGGGATGAAAGAGAATCCATGAAACACGCGGCAAGTCTTCCAAGGCCACCGTTGCCAAGTCCTGCGTCGGGCTCGAGCTCATAAAGCTCATCGAGAGAAAAACCGAGCTCTGAAAGAGCAGTCTTGAAGGCGTCGGTAAGACCGAGGTTGAAAAGGTTGATCTTGAGGCTTCTGCCGAGCAGAAATTCCATGCACATATAATAGATGCGCTTTCCACCCTGCTTGTTGACCTCTTTTTTGTAGCTGTTGCGCTTGTTTGCAAGGATATCTCTGACCGAGACTGCGGCCGCCTTATAGATCTGTTCAAGCGAGGCGTCCTGGGGAGTTGTGCCGAAATAGCGCGACAGCTTGCCGCAAAGCATTTCTTTGATTTCTTCGTTTGTGTAATTCAATGTCTGTGTTTCCTTTCGTGAATGCATAACCTTATGCAATGAGATAAAATTGGTATTTGAAATAGTATTATTTCCGTTTTGGAGTAATTTACGCAAGAAGTGCGTAAAGATTGAGGTATTCCTGAGCCGATTTTTCCCAGGAGAAATCCTCGCGCATGACTTTTTTTACAAGCTTTTCCCAGTTTTCGGGATCGTTGTAAAGGCTAAGTGCCGCCTGCATTCTGTCAAGCAGCTCGTGGGCGTTGTAGTTTGCAAAGGTGAAGCCGTTTCCGCAGACCTTTCCCTTGCTGTCAACATAATAGCCCTTGATCGAGTCATAAAGACCGCCTGTTTCTCTTGTGATGGGAACTGCGCCATAGCGTGAGCAGATCATCTGGGCAAGACCGCAGGGCTCGGATTTCGAGGGCATGATGAACATATCCGCTGCGGCATAGATCCTCTTGGAAAGCGCTCTGTCATAAACAAGAAGAGCGGCGACCTTGTCGCTGTATTTTGCTGCGAGATAGCGGAAATAGCATTCGTAATCATATTCGCCCTTGCCGAGAACGACGATCTGAACATCGTTGTTTGCCACAAATTCTTCAAGAATGTGCTTGACAAGATCAAGACCCTTGTGGGAGGCAAGACGGGTGATGATGGCATAGACCGGAACATCCTCGCGCACCGGAAGATTGCAATATTCCTGAAGTGCGGTCTTGTTGGGTATCTTTTTGTCAAGGGCACGCCAGGTGAAGTTCGAGACGATGTCCGCATCTGTCTTTGGGTTGTAATAATCGTAGTCAATGCCGTTGAGTATTCCGCGAACCTTGAAATCACAGCGTCTGAGCATACTGTCAAGACCCTGGGCATAAGCGGGAGTCATGATCTCACGGGCATAGGTGGGGGAGACTGTTGTCACGAAATCCGCAAATTCAATGGCGCCCTTCATGAGATTGATGCAGCCGTCATAATCCACAAAGCGCTTGTCGACATAATCGATGTCAAAAACATCGCCGAGTATCGAAAAGTCATACTGGCCCTGATACTGGATGTTGTGGATGGTGAAAATGGTGCGGATGGATCTGTATTTTTCGATGTGACGGTATTTGAGGTTGAGATAGATGACCGAAAGGGCAGACTGCCAGTCGTGGGCATGGAGAATATCGGGATAGAAATCGATCTCGCCCATAAGCTTCAGCACCGCTGTGCAGAAGAAGGCATATCTTTCGCCGTCATCAAAGCTTCCGTAAAGAGCATCGCGCTTGAAATAATATTCGTTGTCAAGGAAGTAGTAGACAACGCCGTCCTTTTCAAGGGTGAAAACTCCGCAATAAATCTTTCTCCAGGCGAGCTTAATTTCGAAGGATTTGACAAAGGTCATGCTTTCGCGCCAGGCTTTTCCGATGCTGCCGTAAAGGGGCATAACAAGACGGATATCATCGTCGGGAGAAGTCTTTTTGAGAGAAGCGGGAAGAGAACCGAGAACATCGCCAAGACCGCCTGTGGCGGCAAAGGGCATGACCTCAGAGCCTACAAATAAAAGTTTCATCAGACGGTAACTCCTTTGTTAAGATAGAATGGGATTGTGGGATGTCCCGAAAGCTCGCGGTCGTCTTTGATGACAACATTTTTGTCGGTGATGACGCAGTTGAGCTTGGCGTTTTCGCCCACATACGCGTCCTGCATGAGGATGCAGTTTTTGACAACGGCATTCTTGCTGACCTTTGCGCCGCGGAAGATGATGCAGTTTTCAACTGTTCCTTCGATCTCGCAGCCGTCGGCGATAAGAGAATTCTTTACATTTGCGCTGTCGGCATACTGGGTGGGAGCAGAGTTTCTTACTTTTGTATATATTGCTCTGTCGGGAACACTGAAGAGTGCTTTGCGCACATCCTTGTCGAGCAGCTTCATGTTGCATTCGAAATATTCCTCCATCGAGCCGATGGTGGCATAGAAATCGTTGTGCTCGTAGATCGCAAGGTGCATATCTTCAACATGCTTTGCCATGATATCGAGCGAAAAGCTCTTGAGATCGTGGGACATGGCATCGACAAGAATATCGTAAAGCAGCTTTGTTTTCATAACGAAAACATTGAGCGAAACATCGTATTCGCCCGAAATGTGCTTGGGACTGGAATAGACCTGAGTGATTTTTTTGTCCTTAGTTTCGAAGAAGGTGCGGGTCTGAGCCTTTTGCTCGGTGAGGAATTCTTTCTTGGTAACAAAGGTGATGTCGGCGTCCGACGCCTCATGCTTTGCGATAACATCCTTGATGTCAAGGTTGCAGATAACATCACAGTCGGAAAGAACAGCGTATTCCTCGGTGCAATGCTGGATGAAGCTGAGAACACCCATGAGTGCATGCAGGCGGGTAGTGTAAAGCTGGCTTGCCGCAAGGCTGTCATATGCTGTGATAAAAGGCGGAAGCACCTTGATACCGCCCGAACGACGGGCAAGATCCCAGTCCTTACCGTTTCCGAGGTGGTCAAGCAGGGACTGATAGTTGTTGTGAACGATAACGCCCACCTTTGATATCTCCGCGTTTACCATGTTGGAAAGCGCAAAGTCGATGAGACGGTAACGGCATCCGAAGGGCACCGATGCCATTGTGCGGCGGCGGGTGAGTTCGGGAATACTTTTATCGTGAATGTTTGAAAAAACAAGACCGAAAGCTGTCATTATTTGTTGCCCCCTTTCAGATTCTCTTCATAATAAGCATCGTTTACCATAGCTCCGTCCTCAATGGCGGTGCCTGCGGCAATGTCAAGGTCGGCACCGATGACAGTGATGCCCTTTGCCGATGCTTTATCCTTGCCGACGGCGGATCCTGCACCGATGACAGCGCCCGAATCGATGATCGAATAGTCAACGGTTGCGCCTTTTTTCACGACAACACCGCTCATGACGACCGAATCCTTGATGTGCGCTCCCTTTTCAACCACAACTCCGCTGAAAAGAACAGAGTTTTCGACGGTGCCGTAGATCTCACAACCCTCGGTGATGAGAGAGTTTGTGATCTTGGCGTCTTCGCCGATAAACTGCGGAGGCTCGGCGTTGGTGCGCGAGAAGACACGGCGCTGCTTGTTCGAAAGCGAAAGGGTGCAATCGTCGCGGAGGAGATCCATGTTTGCTTCCCAAAGGCTATCGATGGTTCCGACATCTTTCCAATAGCCCGAGAAGGGATAAGCATACATTCTTTCACCTGCCGCAAGCATTGCGGGGATGATATTCTTTCCGAAGTCTTTTGACGAGTTCGGGTCGTTTTCGTCATCTTCAAGATATTTTTCGAGCTTGTCTCTGTTGAAGATGTAGATGCCCATTGACGCAAGGGTGCTGTCGGGATTCTTGGGCTTTTCGGCAAACTTGAAGATCTTGCCGTCCTCATCTGCGCTCATGATGCCGAATCTGCTTGCCTCCTCGAGCGGAACATCGATGACGGCGATGGTGCAATCGGCGTTCATCTGCTTGTGATAGGAAAGCATTGCGTCATACTGCATCTGATATATGTGGTCGCCCGAAAGAATAAGAACATATTCGGGATTGTAGCGGTTGATAAAGTTCATGTTCTGGTAAATGGCGTTGGCTGTGCCCGAATACCAGTCTGCCTTCTTCTTGCCCTGATAGGGAGGAAGAATCTTCACACCGCCGTAAGTACGGTCAAGGTCCCACGGCTGTCCGTTGCCGATATATTCGTTCAGCAATAATGGCTGATACTGAGTGAGAACACCGACTGTGTCGATGCCCGAATTGACACAGTTGGAAAGAGGAAAGTCGATGATTCTGTACTTGCCACCGAAGCTTACCGCCGGCTTTGCAACCTTTTCGGTAAGGGCATAAAGTCTGCTTCCCTGTCCTCCGGCGAGAAGCATTGCTACGCATTCTTTTTTCTTAAACACTTGGTCGTGCCCCCTTAATATATTGTTGTCTTGGTTTTGTTTTTCTTTGTTTTTCGGAATATAGCCATTGTGTTGCAATGAATCTATGAGTCTTCGCTGACCGGTTCAAAAACGCAGACCGATATCGGCGCAAGGTCAGTGCTGATATAATAATTGCGGTCTGAGTCTGCCAAAGCTTCGTAAGAAAGTATCTCGGCTTCTTCGTTTCCTCCGTAGACCGAAAGTGCGCTTGAAAACACTTTGCGGTAACAGCCTTTGCGCGGTACCCGGAGAGGGACCTGCGAAAGAGCGCTCTTGCCGAAATTTATCACGGCTATCAATTCTTTATATGCCGTTTCTTTCGCATTTATGCGGAAAAAGGAGAGCAAATTATCACTTTCGTCTGTCGGATTCTCTGCCACACCGCCGTCCTGCCAGAGGATAGGATGGGAAAGATAAAAGCTTCCGAGATCACGCACAAAGAGCTGATGCTTTTTGTGCATGGGATCGCAGAGTTTTTGCCATTCAACGCGGCCGTTTTGCGAACCGCATGAGAGCTGTGCAAGCTCGGTTCCCATGAAGGTCAGCTTTTTTGAGGCAGACAGCATCATGCAGGAAAGGGCAAGGCGGGATTTTGCAAATTTTTCAAAGTCTTCACCGCCCATGCCGCCGATAAAGCCTGAGTTGTCCGAAAGTGCGGTGATGCCGCATTTTGCGGCAGGTGCAAGCTTTGAACCGAAAGAAAGCTCTGTGCGCAGAAGAATATCCTTTTCAAGCCGCCTGTCGCGGACATATGTGAAGCCCAGACCTCCGTCGCACACGGGGTCTTGTGCATTAGTGATCCTTGACGGTGCTTTGGCTATCGTGATGATGTCGGGATAGCGGTATGCGAGACTGTCGGACAAGGTCTTGAAAAACGAAAAGACCGCGCAGTCGCTGTTATGACGAAGCATTTCCGAAAGGTCGGTCACAAGACCGTCGATATGAAATTCTTCTATCCAGAAGAGTGCATTTGACAGAAGAAAGCTTGTGACTTGTCCTTTCGATATATCAAATGCAGGTGCTGTACAGTCATCGTCATCTCCGGGATGTTCATATATCGGAGTGCCGTCAAATTTCAAAAGTCCGTGCTCACAAGCATCAATTCTTGTGCAATTCCAATCGAGAATGACCCCGAGCCCTGCACAGTGGAAAGAGTCGACGAAGCATCTGAAGTCATCGGGTGTGCCATACCGTGAGGTTGGCGCAAAAAATGCGGTGACTTCAAAGTCCTGCACATCCTCCGACATATGCTCGGTAATCGACATAAGCTCCACATGGGTATATCCCATTTGCTTGAGATAGGGGATGAGCTCGTCTGCGATTTCGCGGTATTTGGGAAAAGCCGAGGGGTCTTTTCTTTTCCAGCTTGAAAGATCAAGCTTGTAGATATTCAACGGGATATCTCTGCCGTTTTTTTCAAAAAGCTTTTTTCTCTCGGCAAGATATCCGCCGTCGCGCCATCCGAAGGGTGCCGATATAAAAATCTTTGAAGCGGTTGCCGGAGGTGTCTCGGAAAAGAGAGCATAAGGATCGGCTTTGAAAAGCTTCTGTCCTTCCGCGGTCGTTATTTTGAATTTATAGTTCTGCCCGCTTCTCACGATTGAAGCGGGGAGAGAAGCTTCGAAAATTCCGAAGTCGTTTCTTTCCATCGGATGAGTCTCTTCCCAACCGTTGAAATCACCGACGAGAAAGATCTCTTTTGCGTTTGGTGCCCAGACGCGGAAAACGGCGTATTTTTCGCCGCGGTCGTCCGGGACAATATGAAAACCGAGATAGCGGTAACTGCCGAAATCCGTTCCGTTAAGAAAAGATTTTGCCGCCATCTCGTCATTTTTTTCGTTTGTCATGCATTTTTCACCGCGATTCGATATTTTGTACAAATATTATACCATTATTATACAACTTTTTGAGCAAAAAAGCAATAGATTTCTGCTATAAGTTTATGTATTTTTGTAATTTTATTTGCAAAATATTCGCAAAATATGTCATTTTGAACAGTAAAAGCGGTGCATATGTGAAAAAACTTTCCTTTGGTGCGCAAAAAAATTGAAATTTGGCGAAATGTATAAAAAGGGGATAAAAAAACCAATGGGAGCATACCTTGCGGTATACTCCCGAAAAGTTAAATTGAAATCTTGCTTGCGATCTCGTAAGAGGTGCGCATTCTGTCTTCTCTGATCTTGGCGTCGGCAACCATTCTTGCCACCTGCTCACCGGAGAAGCCTGTGATGTCCTCAGCCTTGATCTTGCCCTTGCAGAGCTTGTCATAGGTGAGGGCGTATTCGATGTCGATGCCGCAGATGACTTCATCGCGGATGCAAACGACCTGGTTTGATTTGCCGTCAAGCAAAAGCTCGACTGCCTTGTAGCCCATAAGGCTTGCAAGCTCTCTGTCGCGCAGAGTGGGGCGACCGCCTCTCTGAACATGAGCAAGACGGGCAAATTTTGTTTCGATGTCGGTTTCCTTTTCGACACGCTTGGCAATGCTTTCGGAAAACTCGCTGCCGAAAGCTTCGGAAACGATGATGATGAAGTTTCTCTTCTTTGCCTTTTTGAGCTCCTTCATCTTTTCGATGGTGCCCTCAAGGTCAAAGGGGAATTCTTCGATGGCAATGCCGACAGCGCCTGTGGCAAGGCCTGTGTTGATGGCGATATAGCCTGCGTTTCTTCCCATAACTTCGACGACATTGCATCTTGCGTGGGATTCGCAGGTGTCGCGGAGCTTGTCAACAAGGTCAACAACCGTGTTCATCGCTGTGTCATAACCGATGGTATAATCTGTTGCCGAAATATCGTTGTCGATGGTACCGGGGATGCCGATGCAGGGAACACCGCGTCGGGTGAGATCCTGCGCACCTCTGAAGGTGCCGTCGCCGCCGATGCATACAAGACCGTCGATCTTGTTTTCGCGGCAGGTGGCGATAGCCTTCTGGAGTCCGGATTCTTCCTTGAACTCAAGGCATCTGTCGGTGAAAAGCATTGTTCCGCCGTGGTTGATGATGTTGGCAACATCGCGGGCGTCAAGCAACTTCATGTCGTTTTCGACAAGTCCTCTGTAACCGCCGATGATGCCCATGACCTCAACGCCGTTCTGGAGAGCGGTTCTGACAACGCTTCTTACTGCTGCATTCATTCCGGGAGCGTCGCCGCCCGAGGTGAGAACGCCTATTCTCTTGAATTTTTTGTCTGCCATATATTTTACCTCGCTGTTATATCTTTACAAATGGCATAATAAAACACCTTAATTATTTTAATACCTTTTCGCAAAAAAAGCAATAGCTTTTGCGGAAGATTTTTTAATATTTTGTAAACTATGACATTTATTTGTCAAAGCCCGACTTTTTCTCGTTGGAGAAGAAGAATTTTTTCAGATTTTTGTCTTTTGAAAAGACAGAAACAAGGACAAAAGCCATGAGCGCGTTTGCGCCTGCCTGAATGAGATTTCCCGGAACCGACGCAAGACATCCCGCCCCGCAAAGAAAATATTCGAACACAAGATATCCGACAACCATTATACCTTCGGCAAGAATACAGCCGAGGACTCTGAAAAGGGCAGTTCCTTTTCTGAAAAAAAGATATGCGACATATGCCATGAGCGCTTTTATAATAAATGTGGCAGGAGCATAGAGGGCAAAGGACAGGGTGATATCCGCAAGGGCGCATCCCGCACCCACAGAAACAGCACCGAAAATCCCGCCTGCCATATATGCGCATAAAAGCACCATGCAATCGCCTATGTTCACATAGCCGTGAAGCATTGGAACGGGAATGGGGATCACGGTTGCCACAAAAGAAAGAGCGGCAAACAGCGCGCATAGGACGAGCCTCTTTATTCTGTTGTTTTTCACGATTTACACATCCTTAAAACTATGGATTTTGTATAATGGTATTCTATCATTGCAAACAGGTGAATTCTACATTATTTTGTAAACAAAAAGAGGGGAGCGCTGTGTCGAAAGTAATGTGAGAGAGGCTGTCGGACCTCTCTCACGCTACGGCAGTATTCTATGTTGCAAGCACCGGCTGTATCTGCTCGCCTTTCAGGGCATTAATGAGTGAATCGGGAACCTTGTCGAAATCGCAGACAAGAGAGCTTTTTTTCTTAAAGGGCGAGTCCTGCGAAAAGGGTACGAAGAAAATGTTTTTCCTCTGTAACAGCTTTGCAATATTGGGAGCAGACCCCGAAAGTCCGTCGTTTGTGGCAACGGCAAGAAGAACGGGACGGTCGTTTCTCAGCTGTGCTTTTATTGCCATGGTTGCAGATGTGTCGGTGATGCCCAGCGCCACCTTTGAAAGGGTGTTTCCTGTGCAGGGACAGACCACAAGGCAATCGAGAACGATTGAGGGACCTATCGGCTCGGCATCCGGGATGGTATGAATGATGTTTTTGTTGCATATTCCCTCAACTTTTTTTCTTATGTCGTCGGCTTTTCCGAATTTTGTGTCAAGAGAATAGGCGTTTTCGGACATTATCGGAAGTATCTCATATTTTTCCGAAAGTGTTTCAAGCACCCCAAGTGTTTTTGAAAAAGAACAGAACGAGCCTGTCATGCAAAAGCCTATCATAATTCATAACCCCTTTCGATAAGTTCTTGTCTGATGCATCGAAACAGTATTTCTCCTGCTGTGACAGGCATATATTTTCCCGGAAGTCCCGAGGCGAGAATTGTTTTGATGTTCAAGCTTTCTGCCGATTTGAAATCCACCCCGCCTGATTTCAAATTTCCTCTTGCAATTTTCGGGAGATTGTTGTATAATATAAAAGCTATGATGAAAGAAACGGCAAAAAGAGCGTTTTTCAGAGATACCGCGGCAGGTGAGAGCGGTAAGCGCTGTTTGCTTTTCCGCTTTCGGAGCACGGAGTGAAAGCTTCGGGGTGTCGCCCCTTACAGCGCAAACGAGCGGCAATGATATCATTGCAATTTGGGTGGCAACACGGAGTCTTTCGTCCCATTTTTTTCGGGCGGGACTCTGTTTTTTTATCTGTTCATAATTTATTATATATTTTTCGGAGGAAAAGAAAATGATCGATATCAAATTTCTGCGCGAAAACCCCGATGTGGTAAAGCAGAACATCAAAAACAAATTTCAGGACCACAAGCTTCCCCTTGTGGACGAGGTCATCGAGCTTGACAAGCAGTCAAGAACCGTGAAGCTTGAAGCCGACGGTCTTCGCGCAGAGCGCAACAAGAACTCCAAAATGATCGGTGCTCTCATGGGACAGGGCAAAAAAGACGAAGCCGAGGAAATGAAAAAGAAGGTCGGCGAGCAGGCTGCGCGTCTTTCCGAATGTGAAGCTCTTGAGGCTGAATACGAAGAAAAAATAAAGAAGATCATGATGGTCATTCCCCAGATCATCGACAAGACTGTTCCGATCGGCAAGGATGACAGTGAAAATGTTGAAGTTGAAAAATTCGGCGAGCCTGTCGTTCCCGAATTTGATATCCCTTACCACACCGACATCATGGAAAGCTTTGACGGCATCGACCTTGACAGCGCGCGCCGCGTTGCAGGCAACGGATTTTACTACCTCATGGGCGACATCGCACGCATCCATTCTGCGGTCATCTCCTATGCCCGCGATTTCATGGTTAATCGCGGCTTTACCTATTGCGTGCCTCCCTTCATGATCCGTTCGGATGTGGTCACAGGAGTTATGAGCTTTGCCGAAATGGAAGCCATGATGTACAAGATCGAGGGCGAAGACCTCTATCTTATCGGTACCTCCGAGCATTCAATGATCGGTAAGTTCATCGACCAGATTCTTCCCGAGGAACAGCTTCCCCAGACTCTCACAAGCTATTCTCCCTGCTTCCGCAAGGAAAAGGGTGCCCACGGTATTGAGGAGCGCGGTGTTTACAGAATCCATCAGTTCGAAAAGCAGGAAATGATCGTTGTTTGTAAGCCCGAGGACAGCCCCATGTGGTTTGACAAGCTCTGGCAGAACACCGTTGATCTCTTCCGCTCGCTTGACATTCCCGTCAGAACTCTTGAATGTTGCTCGGGAGACCTTGCGGATCTCAAGGTCAAGTCTGTTGACGTCGAGGCATGGTCGCCCAGACAGAAGAAGTATTTCGAGGTCGGCAGCTGCTCGAATCTCGGAGACGCTCAGGCAAGAAGACTCAAGATCAGAGTAAACGGCAAGGATTCCAAGTATCTTGCCCACACCCTCAACAACACGGTTGTTGCTCCTCCCAGAATGCTTATTGCTTTCCTTGAAAACAACCTCAACGCCGACGGCAGCGTTAATATTCCTGTGGCTTTGCGTCCTTATATGGGCGGACAGGAAAAGATCGTTCCCAAAAAATAACAAGATAAGCGTCCGGACAAGCTTCGGACGCTTTTTTGTTTTCTTTGTTTTTTGCTTCTTGACAAACCGACAAAATCTGATAAAATTATACTGTGGCGATTTGCAATAAATATAACAAAACAAAGGATAATGAATTGAAAAACAAAGAAAAACTTACATGGAAAAAGCTTTGGGAAAAGACAAAGGAATGGGCGAAAAAGATAATAATGCTTATTCTCAACCCCAGATTCCTTTTATGCTTCGGCATTGGCTGGATGATAACCAACGGCTGGGCATATATTGTTTTCGGCATCGGCACATGGCTTGGCATCCCCCGGATGATCGCCGTGGGCGGAGGATATCTTGCTCTTTTGTGGGTGCCCTTCACTCCCGAAAAAATAATCACGGTGACGATAGCCCTTGTGCTTTTGAAAGTCCTTTTTCCGGGCGACGAAAAAACACTCGGACTTTTGCATGAGCTTTATGAAAAGGCAAAGGGAAAGAAAAACGAATTAAAAGAAAAACACGAAAAAAACAAAGAGGAATAATATGGAAATAAAGCTTTATAAAGGTCGCCCCGAATCGGCTGAAAATCGGAGCGAAAAGGAGATCAGGGTTTACGATTTCCTTGAAAAAGCAGGTGTCAGCTTTGAAAGAGCCGACCATGAGCCTGCCATGACCATGGAGATCTGCCAGAAGATCGACAGGGCGCTTGACGCGCTTATCTGCAAGAACCTTTTTCTTTGCAACCGCGGGGAGACTTCGTTTTATCTTCTCATGATGCCGGGGGACAAGCCTTTTAAGACAAAAGACCTGTCAGCTCAGATCGACTCGTCTCGGCTTTCGTTTGCAAAGCCCGAGCTTATGGAAAAATATATCGGCACAACTCCCGGATCTGCAAGTGTGCTCGGTCTTATTTTTGACACCGACAGGGAAGTGAGGCTTCTGATTGACGGCGATGTGCTGAAAAGTGAGTTTTTCGGCTGTCACCCTTGTGAGAACACCTCGAGCCTTAAAATAAAAACCTCCGATCTTCTTGAAAGGATACTGCCTGCTCTCGGGCATACTTACACAAAAGTCAGTCTTTGATGTGCGAATCAAAACCTCCTTTTTGCAATAAGTATTTAATGTGCTTGTTGCAAAAGGGAGGTTTTTTGTTTTGGAAAAGGCGGCGATATATCTGAGACTTTCAAGGGATGACGGAAGGGAGGGAGAATCCGAAAGCATTGCGGGGCAGAGAATGTTTCTTCTGGATTTTTGTGAGAAGAACTTCTTTGAGGTCGTGCGCGAATATGTTGACGACGGTTTTTCGGGAACGAATTTTGACCGTCCCGGTTTCGGAAAAATGCTGGAAGATGCGCAATCGGGAGTTTTCAATATTATCATTACCAAGGATATGTCCCGCCTCGGCAGGGATTATATTGCCACGGGGGAATACATAGAACGATTCTTTCCCGAAAACGGCATAAGGTATATTGCCGCAAACGACGGCGTTGACACAGGAAAGGAAACGGGCGGCAACGAAATGATAGCCTTCAGAGCTGTTTTCAACGATATGTATGCCAAGGATATCAGCAAAAAGGTACGGAGTGCCCTTGATGCCCGCAGAGCATCGGGTAAATTTATCGGAAGCACTCCTCCTTACGGCTATAAAAAAGATGAAAACGACCGCGCAAAGCTTGTGCCCGACGAAAAAACAAGAAAGAATGTCGAGCGCATATACAAAGAGTTTCTGGAGGGGAAAAGTATGCTTGCCATCGCACGCTCACTCACAAATGATGGCGTTCCCACACCGTCTGCTGTCAGAGATGGCGGCGGAAAAAAGAGTGGCGAATGGAATTCGGTCATGATAAAAAGGATATTGTCAAATCCCACCTATGCGGGAGATTTGACCCAGGGCTTTGTCCGAAAACTGAATTACAAAACCCAAAAAAGGGTGAAACGTGAGAAAAACGCAAGATTTATCTCGGTGTGTACACACGAGCCGTTGGTTGCGCGGGAGATATTCGAAAAAGCGGCTGTTATATTGCTGAGATATAAAAGTCTGTGAAAAAATTAAGATTTTTTCAAAAAACACTTGACAAAACGGTTTTATGGGTGTAAAATACAGCACAAGAAGCGATGACCGGGAACAAGTAGCGGTGGAATGCTTCCCTCAAGAGAACTGTCGGTTGGTGCGAGACAGAAGGGAGCCTGCTCCGTGAATACATCCTGCGAGCTGCACACCGAAAGTCTTTTTTGACAAGTAGGCTGCGCCGGGTTTGCCCGTTACAGCAATAAGGCATATTTTGTTTGTGCCTGATGAGGCCGCCAAGGTGACACGGCGGTAAATTGAGGTGGTACCACGGTTGTTTTCAGCCGTCCTCTTTTCGGAGGACGGTGTTTTTTTATCCATTTATGCCGTTTTCCGCTCAAATTCATTAAAGAAAGAAGGTTTTCAAATGGGTACAACAATCATCACATCGGTATTGCTTGTGATCTTCTTTGCGGTTATGATCGGTGTCGGTCTTTACTGCCGCAAGCATTCCACAAACGTTGACGGCTTTGTCCTCGGCGGTCGTTCGGTAGGTCCGTGGCTTACTGCTTTTGCATATGGAACCTCATATTTTTCTGCGGTAATCTTTGTCGGATATGCCGGTCAGTTCGGATGGGCTTTTGGTATGGCATCGACCTGGATCGGTCTCGGAAATGCATTCATCGGATCGCTTCTCGCATGGGTGATACTCGGCAGAAGAACAAGAGTCATGACACAGCATCTTGAAAGCAAAACAATGCCGGACTTTTTTGAAAAAAGATATCTGTCCAAGGGCTTGAAGATCGCAGCATCTTTCATTGTGTTCGTCTTCCTCATCCCTTATACCGCATCTCTCTACAACGGTCTTTCCAGCCTTTTTGAAACAACCTTTAACATTCCTTACTGGGTAGTTATTATTGTGATGGCTGTCCTTACAGGTGTATATGTCGTGTTCGGCGGTTACATGGCGACAGCAATTAACGATTTCATTCAGGGTATTATCATGCTCATCGGAATCGTGGCTGTTATCGCGGCTGTTCTTGCCAACAAGGGTGGATTTATGGAAGCGTATGGTGCACTTGCAGAGATTCCATCTGAAACTCCCGGTGCTTTTGCATCTTTCCTCGGTCCGAACCCTATTTTCTTGCTCATCGTTGTGCTTCTCACTTCTCTTGGCACATGGGGTCTTCCTCAGATGATCGGAAAGTTTTACTCGATCAAAAACGAGGACTCCATCCGCAAGGGTACCATCATCTCTACGATTTTTGCAATCATTGTCGCGGGCGGATGCTACTTCCTCGGAGGATTTGGCAGACTCTTTGACAGTGAAGCTCTTTATGTAAACGGCAAGCTCATGAATGACCGCATTGTTCCTTCAATGCTTCAGGATCTTCAGCCGATAATCGTTGCGATCGTTATTGTGCTGGTGCTTGCGGCATCCATGTCAACTCTTTCTTCACTGGTGCTCACTTCAAGCTCAACTCTCACTCTTGATGTTATTGCTCCTGCTTGCGCAAAGAGCAAGAAAAAGGAAATGACCGAAAAGAAAAAGTTGTTCACACTGAGAGTATTTATCGTCTTCTTTATTGCAGTATCGGCGGCAATTGCCATAATCAAGGATATGTTCCCCGGATTTACATTCATAGCTCAGATGATGGGCGTTTCGTGGGGAGCGCTTGCCGGCGCATTCCTTGCTCCGTTCATTTACGGTCTCTACTGGAAAGGCACTTCGAAGATCGCTGTTGAGTGTTGTTTTGTCTTCGGTACAGGAATCGAGATTATTCAGCTTCTCAAGGACTTCGGTGCAATTTCGATCACTCCCGACGGTTTCCTCGGCTTCATATTCACAAACTCTCTCTATTCCGGCGTTTTTGCAATGGTTGGCGGACTTGTTCTTGTTCCTGTTATCAGCCTCTTCACAAAGAAGCTTGAAAAGAAGGAACTCGACAGAATGTTCTCATGCTACGACAAAAAGGTTACTGTCGATGTGACAGACAGCCTCGGAGGAAATTGATTTTCGCATCAAAAGGCGCACTTCGGTGCGCCTTCAGCTTGCTGTCAAAGTGTATTACAATAATTGCTGATAGAAATATACACAAACAGAGAGTGTCTTAATACCTCCATTGCCTGAAAGGGCGGTTGATTAATACGCCCATTTTTCCAAAACAAGGTTTCTGATATCGGCAAGGCAGAAGTCCAATCAGATGTGCCGACATTGTCACTTAATTCTTGCAAACCCTTGCAGAAAAGTTTCAACCTTTGCAGCCTTTTGATATCGGAAATGAGGCTGATATCGGAAAATCCTTTTTGATAATCATTTTCTACTGTCATTTCTTTTCCAAAAAGAAATGACGAGGGGGAGGGCGCGAGAGCCCCTCTTGCAATTCTCTTTGATTTAATTC
>JAZSFD010000135.1:0-5422 GCA_045532035.1 Eubacteriales bacterium
AGTAAATTTTTCTTTGCTTTGAATGCACAAATCGGTGCCAATAGATGTTTTTGACGGCATTTTGCGGAATGTTTTTTAGTGCCAATCAGGTTTTCTCTATGGCAAATTTGAAACCGTCATGGAGTTGCCAGTAAGTTGTCAAGATTTGTCTTGAATTGCTCGTCAAAATCTATAATTTTTATTACTGTTTTTGCTTCCTCACCCCAGCTTGCTGTCACTCCGAATGCCATATGTTTGAAATTATCGTCCATAAAAAGGATGCCTTTCAGGTTGTTGATAATAACGTTTATACTTCTGTTTGAGGTGTCCCATAATTTACAATTATGGGTGCCTCTCGGAGTAGTTATCTCAATCATTACAAATGCTTTGTCAAATACAGGGATTCCTGTTTTACCTTCTCTGACAAGTTCATCGTGAATCATTTTTATCCAGTGTTCCTCAACCGCTTCTGTCAATTCTTTTGTTGATGGGAGCGGTTCATTAATTGTAAGGGTAACTGACTTCTTCTTTTCTTTACACTCACAAGTGTAAAAATCAGGGTCAAATATATGACACGGAATATGGATGAAGTGTTCTTTATCATATATCACAGCAATCAATTGACTTCTCAAACGCAAAGCATCTTCATATGCGACTTTCAATTTTTCAACATCGGTTTTTCCTTTGAAGTTAATATTCTTTTCAATCCTTTTAAGAGTTTTCATCAGATCTAATTTCATATACTTTTATCCTCCTTGAGTTTTTAACGTCTTGGTACATATCAAGTATCGGCTTATCCTCTTTGTGCATTGCAATAGAATATGTTATCCCGGATTTAAATCCGGTTTCATTTTCATCATAAATATCAAGCTTTACGGCAGAAAAGTAATATACCAGCTTCAACAGGTCAAATGCGGGATTTATATAAAACCTTTCGGGCCATATTTCAAAATCTCCTATCTTGGGATCGTATGTAAGAATCCCGTTCTTGAGACATTTCCTTATGGTATTATCCTCGTTATATATCCGAATTAACGATTTTCTAAGTGTTTTCGGTGTTGTAAGATAAACGTGCTCATACTGTGTTCTGAGTTTTATAGGCGATCTCGAAAAACGTACTGGCCTTTCTCGCTCGGTATAGTTTTCGTTCATAAGGCTTTTTCTGTGCCACATAGTCTGACGGATAATATTTGTTGCAATGGCATCTTTCTTATCGTCATCACAAATAAGAATCATTCCGTTTGCCTTTGTTTCGTAAGAACCGTATCTTGCATAGAAAAGAGAACTTTCAGCCCGGACCTGCCATTCAACACTGCCGTCTCCTATGTCGTAAACCGCGTACTTTTTGCCGTATGCTAACAGCATTCCGACAAAGCGAGTGGTTGAAAGTATTCCGTGAGCGATATTACGCCAGCAGGCAGAGGGAATATAATGGGGCTTGGGACTATTCGGTACTTTGTCTGTTATAGTGCATCCGTTTTTCTCCAAGAGAGCTGCCATTTTTGATACCTGAATAACACGCTCTTTTTCACCACCCGTAGAAATCAACGGTTTTGTATTTGGGAATAAAGTTTTTCCTTTTTTAAGAACAGTAACAATGCCGTCTTTGTTCTTTGATATGTACTTATTCTTTGTAAGAGGTCTGAAAGCATAGGACATTTTAGTTTTGTCTCCTATGTTTTCTCTATCGAGCACATCAAGACAACTTTCATAGTCAAGATAATTAAAACGAATAAGGTGGCGTATAAGATATAACTGGTTGTTGTGAAGTTTCATAAATTCCTCCTAATAAAAAAGTCAGGTGACACGACAAGCAAAAGTTTCGTTCATATCACCTGACAATTATTTCTGTTTGCTTCCACGGAAGACAACCACCTCCTATACAAGAATGAATATGACCTAATTAGTCATGGGGCAATTCGCCTTTTAGATACTTAATCATTCTGCCTGTATAGATTCTGGCATACTTCTGTTTTGTCCCGATATTAGCACCTATTTCACAAAAGGGCTTTCGTTCGTCTGCAATTAGCTTTGATAACTGTCGGGGCGATACTGCAAGAAACTTTGATGCAACTTTAAGGGGTATGTGATTGGGATATTTCTCTCGCAGCATTTTTTCCATTCTTTCATCCATTGACTTTTCCTCCTTTCTCTGCATACCATCTCCTGAATGCAAGCTGGTTATCTGGATTTTGGTAAAACCGTATAACTGCATCAAGAAATGTGGCACACAGTAATTTTTTCTCCATACTTGAAATTTCTTTCGGATTTATCCGAATTTTAATATCATTTTTAGACACCTCCTTGAATCGTTTGTGGATTGTCACCGTAAGGTTGACAATGTTATTTTACAGTATATTTTGCCGTTTGTCAACCGTTTGTCGACAAATCCGTATAATTTTACAAAAGATATTGACAATGTAGATTTAATGAGTTATAATATGTATGTGAATATGTGCAGAATTACAAACAAAGGAGTATGAGTGATATGAATTACAACAAAAAAGAACAGGCTGTTATTGACAGCCTGCCTGATTTAGATTTACATTTTACTTCGTTTGGAGAAAGACTAAGAGGGCTTCGAAAAGAAAAAGGACTCTCCCAAGATGAATTTGCTAAAATGCTTGGTACTTCAAAGCAGATACTCAGCCGTTATGAGCTTGGACAGCGTTCTCCCAAAATTGAGCAGGTAAGCAAGTATGCAGAGAAGTTAAAGGTTTCGGTTGATTACCTTTTGGGTGACAGTGAAGCAGAAGCTATGTACAGCGAAATGTGTGGGGAATTACAAGGTAAACCATTCTATGAAATATTCAGAGATATAACTATAGAAATGGGGTTGAATATTTCCAACATTGTGAGAATTACGGGACTTACCGACAAACAGGTCAGAACTATAATTATACGCAGAATGAAGGATGCACCTCTTCCTATTGCAATGAAGTTATCCGAAACGCTGAATGTTCCGCTTGAAGTATGGGCCGGCGGCAAAGCATATATGCCAAGTGAACTTTCTGCAAATGCGTATGAAGTGGCAAGAGCATATGACAAGGCAAATCTTAAAGACAGAAATACTGCAAGACTTGCACTGAATTTAGAAACAGTTAAGGAGTGATACCATAAATGAACGCTGTTGTTTATGCCCGTTTTTCGAGCCATAGACAAGGAGAGCAGTCAATAGAAGGTCAGGTTGCCGAAGCCGAACGCTTTGCGGCAGAACACGGACTTACAATTATACACGTGTATGCTGACAGGGCACAGACAGGGCGAAATGATAACCGAGAACAGTTTCAGCTGATGCTTGCAGATGCGACAAAGCATAAATTTGATGCACTTATTGTTTGGAAAACAGACCGCATCGGGCGAAACAAAGAAGAAATTGCCCTTAATAAATATCATCTTAAGAAAAATGGCATTAAAATTTACTATGTTGCTGAGATGATACCCGATACACCCGAGGGGATTATTCTTGAGTCTGTTATTGAGGGAATGGCAGCATATTATTCTGAGCAGTTGTCACAAAACATCAAGAGAGGTCAAAGAGCAAGTGCGGCAAAAGCACAAAGTACAGGTGGCAACAGACCTTTGGGATATCTTACCGGTCCTGATAAAAAGTTTATCATAGATCCCGATAATGCACCAACTGTCAAACTTGTTTTTGACCTTTATGCGAAAGGCAAAACCATATCTGAAATTGTGCAGAAATTAAACGAACAAGGCTGCAGAACATTAAAAGGAAAGCCTTTTACGCACAATAGTCTGCGGACAATATTGAAGAACGAGAAATATATCGGCATATATACTTACAAAGATGAAGTTCGTTTGGAAAATGCCATTCCTCCCATTGTAGACAAAGAAACCTTTTACAAGGTTCAGGAAATGCTGAAATACAATCAAAAAGCGGCAGCACACAAAAATTCAAAGGTTGAGTATCTGCTGACAGAAAAGCTTTTCTGCGGGAAATGCGGTGCTATGATGGTAGGAGTATGCGGAACGAGCAGAACGGGAAACCGACATCATTACTATTACTGCCACAATCAACGCAAAAAACTGTGCAACAAAAAGCCAGTACGGCAAGTGTGGATAGAAAACCTTGTGCTTGAATATGTGATTAAACTTGTCCAGGACGAAGAACTATTAGAGTTTATAGCAGAAAATACATATCAGTATTACATAGCACAGAATACCGACACCTCATATACAGATTCTCTGCAAAAGAGCTTGGCTGAAGTAGAAAAAGCCATTTCCAATTTGGTTAGGGCTATAGAACAAGGCATTTTCAACGATGCCACAAAGCAGAGAATGGACGAGCTTGACGAACAGAAGGCTGAAATCAAGGCGGCACTTGCTTCGGCAAAGTTAAAAGAAAACTTAGGGCTAAAGAAAGAGCATATAGTTTATTTCCTGCATCAGTTCGCAAACATGGACTATACTGATTTAGAATGTCAGAAACGGTTAATAAAAACTTTTATCAATTCAGTATTTGTGTATGACGATAAAGTCGTATTAACATTTAACTATTCAGGCGACAACCGAACAATTACACTTATGGAAATTGACGCCGGATTGCAGCAGGGCGTTCGACTACCCAGTATGTTGAGCCACCAAAAAAGACATCCGCAAGGATGTCTTTTTCATTTGTTTTCCAATCTATTGCATTTGTTGTGAAAATCATGTATAATACGACATGACCATATTCCCGAAAGGAGAAAAACATGAGCAATATAACAATCGGCGCAAAAGCCCCCGACTTCACTCTTTCCGACAAGGAGGGAAAGCGCGTTTCTCTTTCAGATTTTCTCAGCAAAAAGGTCGTTCTTTATTTCTATCCAAAGGACAACACTCCGGGATGTACCCGTCAGGCGTGCGCCTTTGCGGGAGCATATGAACGATTCAAAAGCCTTGATGTTGAGGTTATCGGCATCAGCAAGGACAGCGTGGCATCCCACGAAAAATTTGCACAAAAGCACGGACTTCCTTTTGTGCTTCTTTCTGACCCCGAGCTTTTGGCGATCAAGGCATATGATGTGTGGCAGGAGAAAAAACTGTGCGGCAAGGTGAGCATGGGTGTTGTGAGAACCACTTTTATCATCGATGAGCAGGGCAACATCGAAAAGATCATGCCCAAGGTAAAACCCGATACAAACGCCGCCGAAATTCTTTCTGAACTTGAAAAATAGAAAAAACGTTCTGATTTTCAGAACGGTCAGACCACTGACAAACCCTATTTCAGAAGTGCACATTGATATATTGCACAAAAAGGCTCCCTCGCAAGTGTGCAGACAAAAGCGGTTTGTCGGAAGGAGAGACAAATCACATATGAGAACGCAGGGGGCGAATCTCTCCCTGTAGGGGACGATGCCTACATCGTCCCGTTCAGAAATACATTTATAGCTTGTTTTGCGGGACGATGTGGGCATCGTCCCCTACAATTATTGCAAACGCT
>JAZSFD010000045.1:0-4008 GCA_045532035.1 Eubacteriales bacterium
CGAAACAGCTAAATTAAATTCGCCTTTTTAGCTGACCGCAGGTCAATTTAGCTACGAAGTAATTTAGCGTGCGATGCACATTTAGTTCGCCCAACGGGCGAATTTAGCTGAATAGATTTAACTTGCGTTAAATCTATTCTATCACAACACCCTTGCGTTTTCAATAGAAATCAACAAAAAAACACGGACCGCCGGGAGCCCCGGCAGTCCGTTGTTCTTTAATAATATCTCTTCTTTTTTGCCCGTCTTATACGCATCAGGATGATGAGAATGATAAGACCGAGGCTGACGATGATCGCCACAGGCACAAGAGCCTTGTTGAAGCGGGAATTCTCGTCGATTCCGATAATAATATCGTTCCATTCCTCAACAAGCAGATCGTTTGTGTCACGAGTAAGATTCACAAAGCTCTGGGAGCGCGAAAGGATTTCATCATCGGGATATGCAATCGCCTTGTGCCAGTCCTCCATTTCCTCAAGCACGATGGTCTTTGCCTCGGTGTGAGGGGTGGAATAGCAGATATATTCGCAGTTGGCAACAGCGACCTCTGTTTCACAAAGGAAGTTGATAAAAGCTTCTGCCGCCTCTTTATTTCTGCTGCCTTTGGGAATACAGATGGCATCGATGAACCTGTTGAAGGTTTCCCCGGGATACGCAAAGGCAAGATTCGGGTTTGCGTCAATCATTGTGACGGCATCACCTGCATAATAAGGTGCGACCCATGCCTCCTCAAGCTGCATCTTGTCAAAAATCTGATCCATGACATAGGTCTGGACATATCTTTTCTGCTGACGCATGACCTTCGACACTTCATAAAGCTCTTCGTGATCTTCGGTGTTGAGCGAATATCCGAGCTTTGCAAGACCGATGGCAAAAGCGTCTCGTGAATTTGAGAACATAAGGATCTGACCCTTGAATCTGTCGTCCCAGAAAACATCCCAGGTGGCAACATCTTCTTCGGGTATGCCTTCTTCGGCAAGCTTTGCTTTGTTATAGATGATTCCGACAGTTCCCCAGGTGTAAGGAACCGAATACTTTCCTTCGGGATCAAAATCCTCGAATCTGTACTGCTCGTCGATGTACTTTATGTTGGGAATGTCGTCATAATCAAGCTCTTCAAGCATTCCCTCCTCCGCCATTTTTGCGATCATATAGTCGGAGGGGATTATGATGTCATAAACCGAGGAATAGCCCTCTTGACCAACCTTGTCATTGGCAAGCTTTGTGTACATATCCTCATTTGTGGCATAGTTGGTATAGTTGACATTGATGCCCGAGATCTCCTCAAAGGCACCGATAACATCAAGGCTTCCCTCACTGCCGTCGGAAATGTATTCGCCCCAGTTATAGACATTTATTGTGATGTTTTTGTCTCTGAATTTTTCGTAGTAGGAAATGTCATCCACCTCGACCTCGTACACAGCTTCCGAAAGGTCTATTTCGCCGTCCTCCTCAAATTCGGTGGCACAGGAAGACAAAAGAAGTGTGCAAAAGAGCATCAGAACCAAAAGCAATGATATGATTTTTTTCATTTTAAGTTGTGACCTCCTTCTCAAAGCCGTTTTCAGACAATGTCGCTTTTCTGTCTGAGCTTCTTTTTCTTTTCGTCGTGACTGCTCTTGATGTTGGAAGCGAGCAGCACCAGAAGCACCACAAGAAAGATCAGCGTCGAAAGAGCATTGAGCTTGGGGGTCATAGGCTTTCTCGTTATGGAATGGATAACGATGGGCAAGGTCTGCGACTGCGGACCCGAGGTGAAATAGCTTATGACAAAATCGTCCATTGAATAGGTGATCGACATAAGGAAGCCTGATACGACACCGGGCATTATTTCGGGAAGAATCACCTTGAAGAACGCCTGCCATTCGTTGCAGCCGAGATCAAGTGCCGCCTCATAAATATTCTTGTTTATCTGACGAAGCTTGGGCAAAACGCTCAGCACCACAGTCGGGACACAAAACGTTATATGCGCGAGAATCATGGTAACAAAACCACGGCTGATCCTGCAGAAGGAAAAGAGGATCATAAGCGAAATACCTGTCACGATCTCGGGGTTGATAAGAGGAAGGCTGTTGATGTTCTTTACAAGTGAGCGTGTGCTTCTATTCATGTTGTGGATGCCGATGGCCGCAAAGGTGCCGAGAATGGTTGCAAGAAGAGCCGCAATTACGGCAATGATTATTGTGTTGCCCAAAGCTCCCAGAATCGTGCGGTCACGGAAAAGCTCACTATACCATTTGAAGGAAAAGCCCGTCCAGTTTCTGCCCTTCGATTCGTTGAACGAAAAAGCGATAAGGACAAAGATCGGAATATACATGAAAAGGAGAATGAGCGCAACATAAAATTTGGAGAAAAACTTTTTCATTTCAGTGTTTCCTCCATTTCTTCATTGTCGAACTGGTTGAAAATACCCATGCATATGAATACAACTACCATCAGCAAAAGCGATATCGCCGAACCGTAATTCGGGTTGTACGCCGTGATGAACTGACTTTCGATAAGGTCGCCCACAAGACTGTTTTTGGGTCCTCCGAGCATCTGGGAAATAACAAAGGTACTGACCGCGGGAACAAAGGTCATGGTAACGCCCGATGTGATTCCGGGGAAGGACAAAGGAATAATGACCTTACGGAATACATTGAAGGTGTTGCAGCCAAGATCCTGCGCCGCCTCAATGAGTCTGCCGTCGATCTTCACCATGATGGTGTAAAGAGGAAGGATCATGTACGGGATATAGTTGTAGACCATACCCAGAATAACCGCTCCCTGGGTGTACATCACATTCACCGGCTCAAAGCCGAAGAAGGTGATGACCTTATTGAGAAGACCGGAATTTGTTTCAAGAATACTCATCCACGCATATGTGCGAAGCAGGAAGTTCATCCACATGGGAAGCATGATAAGCATCATCATCGTTCTCTGCTGATTCAGCTTCATCTTCGACATGATGTATGCAAGGGGATATGAGAGCACAAGGCAGATGACGGTTGCCACCGCCGCAAGCCAAACGGATTTTACAAGGACCGGCAGATACTTTGACGCATACTGAATGTTGTCAAGAGTGAAAGCGCCGGTGTCTCTGTCAGTGAAAGCAAAAAAAGCAACAAGGGCAAGAGGGATGATCGTAAAAATGACCATCCATACAAGGTATGGGATCGAGAACATACGGAATTTTCTGTTATTCATTTCAGATGCCCTCGTTCACAAGCATGGAGGGTTTGGACTCCTCCCCGCTTTTCTTCATGATATGGATGTCATCGGGAGTAAACGAAAGACCGACAAAGCTTCCGACGGGGGTGTGCTTTGTGGAATGGATAAGCCACTTGACGCCAAAGCTTTCGACCACCATTTCAAAATGAACGCCCTTGAAGGTAACACGCTCGACAGTGCCGTCGATGGTGTGATCGCCGGGCTCGGTGATCTTGATATCCTCGGGACGGATAACCACATCAATAGGCTCCATCTTATCGAAGCCCTTGTCAACGCAGACAAACTTCTGTCCAGCAAATTCCACAAGATAGTCGTCATGCATGATACCGCTGATGATGTTGCTTTCGCCGATGAACTTTGCGACAAAGGCGTTTGTGGGTTCGTTGTATATATCTTCGGGTGTGCCTATCTGATTTATCAGACCGTTGTTCATAACCACAACACGATCGGACATGGTAAGAGCCTCTCCCTGATCGTGGGTTACATAAATAAAGGTGATTCCCGTCTGCTGCTGGATTTTTTTAAGCTCGGTCTGCATTTCTTTTCTGAGCTGAAGGTCAAGAGCACCCAGAGGCTCATCGAGAAGAAGCATTCTCGGATGATTTATTAAAGCTCGTGCAATCGCCACACGCTGCTGCTGACCGCCCGAAAGCAGATCGACATTCCTCGAGCCGTAGCCCGAAAGATTAACAAGCTCAAGCATTTCAAGCACGCGCTTTTTGATCTCCGAATCGGGCTTTTTCTTCAGCCTGAGACCAAAAGCAATATTTTCATAAACATTCATATGAGGAAACAGGG
>JAZSFD010000149.1:0-4289 GCA_045532035.1 Eubacteriales bacterium
ACGCTAAATTACTTCGTAGCTAAATTGACCTGCGGTCAGCTAAAAAGGCGAATTTAATTTAGCTGTTTCGGTGAAACAATTAAGCTATGGAGCGAAGCGGAATAATTTAGCTTTGCAACTTGTTGCAAAATTTAGCTAAAAGATAGGCATCAAATTGTTCAATCAATTCGTACAATGTAGGGGTCGATGCCCTTCATCGACCCGAATGCGGACAGATGTGGGCATCTGTCCCTACAAAATAGAATTACAATATTAAAATAAAAAGAAAAGATGACAAAATCATGAGAATACTTTTTCAGGGCGATTCGATAACCGACGCAGGTCGTTCGAGAGAAAACAACAATCAGCTGGGCGTGGGCTATCCGCACCTTGTTAAAGCGGCACTTGGATTTGCGCAGCCCTGCAAATATGAGTTTTTTAACCGCGGCATCAGCGGAAACCGTGTGGTCGATCTATACGCCCGCATCAAAAGAGACATCATCAATCTTGCCCCCGATGTGATGAGCATTCTTATCGGTGTCAATGATGTCTGGCATGAGCTTGCCGAATCTCCGAACGGTGTCGATGCCGACAAGTATTATAAGATATACGATATGCTTATCGAAGAGGTGAAGGAAGCTCTTCCTGCCATAAAGATCATGATAATGGAGCCGTTTGTTCTCAAAGCGGGTGCCACAGCGGAAAAGTGGGAGATCTTTGATACCGAGGTAAAAAAGAGAGCTGCTATGGCGAAAAATCGCCGAAAAGCACAACCTTGCTTTTGTTCCGCTTCAGGCAGGATTTGACGAGCTTTGCAAAAATGCTCCCGAAAACTACTGGCTCGGCGACGGTGTCCATCCCACCGAAATGGGACATGAATTTATTAAAAACGAATGGATAAAGGCATTCGGATCGATATAAAGGAATAACCATGATGCAATTCAGATATGCAAAAAGAGAAGATTGCGAAAAAATTCTGTTTTTTATAAAACAGCTGGCGATCTACGAACATATGGAAAACGAAGTTTCGGCAACAAAGGAACTGCTTGCCGAATGGATCTTTGATAAGAAAAAAGCAAATGTCATCTTTGCCCTTGAGGATGGCAAAGAAGTGGGCTTTGCTCTCTACTTCTATAATTTTTCCACCTTTCTCGGAAAGGCGGGAATATATCTTGAAGATCTTTTTGTCCTGCCTGAATACAGAGGACGCGGCTACGGCAAAGGGCTTTTGCAAAAGCTTGCCGCCACAGCGTATGATGAAGGCTGCGGCAGGCTTGAGTGGTGCTGCCTTGACTGGAACGCGCCGAGTATCGATTTTTATAAATCCCTCGGTGCTTTGTCTCTTGACGAATGGACGATCTACCGTCTGACGGGAGATACCCTTGAAAGGAACGCAAACCAAGATGCATGACATTAAAATATACGATGTTCGCCATGTGAAAGGGGACAGCTCTTTTCTTCTTGACGACGGCAAAACTTCTGTGCTTTATGACTCGGGCTTTGCATTCACGGGAAATGCCGTGGCGCAGAATATCGCAAGGGTGCTGGGTGAAAGACAGCTTGACTATATTTTTCTCACCCATTCGCACTATGACCATGCTCTGGGTTCTGTCTATGTGAAAAAACGCTATCCTAACGCGAAGATTGTGGCAGGGGAATACGCTGCGAAGATTTTTACAAAGACTTCCGCAAAAGCCGTAATGCGCGAGCTTGACAGAAAATTTGCGAAAAAATGCGAAGTTTTTGAATATGAAGATCTGATCGATGAGCTTTGTGTTGATATTGCGGTGTCCGACGGGGAGGTTATTCGTGCGAGGGATATGCTTTTCAAAGCAGTTCATCTGCCGGGACACACAAAGTGTTCGTTCGGATTTTATCTTGAAGAGAATAAACTCCTGCTTGGCGCCGAAACTCTCGGTGTTTATGCAGATAAGGTTGTCGTGCCGTCATATCTTGTGGGCTATGGCATAACCTTAGACTCGATAAAAAAGGCAAAAGCGCTTGATGTTGAAAACATTCTTACCCCTCATTTCGGACTTCTTGATAAAGCCGAAACAAAAAGATACCTCGATGAGGGCGAAAAAAGTGCGAAAGATACAGCCCGGGGGATTCTTGACATTCTCAAAAGAGGCGGAAGTTCGGGGGATGCGACAGAATATTTCAGAAACAAATTCTACTACGGATATGTGAAAGAAATATACCCTGTCGATGCCATGGAGCTTAACACAAGCATTATGGTAAAGCTTATTGAAAACGAACTTCTCCCGGAATAAAGGACAAAAATGCTCAGAAAAATTGAATATCAGAACAAGATCATAACTTATGATCTGCAATACAAAAAAGTCAAAAACATAAATCTGCGGATAAAACCCGACGGAAAGGTTTGCGTTTCTGCGAGCAAAAGAGTGTCGACAAGCTTTATTGACAGCTTTGTGCTTTCAAAAGCGGAATTTATATTTTCCGCATTGGAAAGATACAAAGAGAAGGAGCAAGCACGCAAAAGATATTTTGAAGACGATGAGCTCGTGGCTTTTGTAACCGATTTTTGTAAAAGGATTTATCCCTATTATCAGAAGCTTGGCATAGCTTATCCGCAGCTGCGCTTTCGGAAAATGGTGTCGAGATGGGGAAGCTGTAACCCCAAAAAGTCGGTTGTGACCTTCAATCTTAATCTTGCGTATGCGCCGATAGAATGTGTTGAATATGTCGTTTTTCACGAATTTACACATTTTTTGCGGGCAGATCATTCTGCTTTTTTCTACCGTGAGCTTGAAAAGGTTTGTCCCGATTGGAGAGAAAAAAGAAAAAGGTTGAAATCGGTAGCAATAGAACGATAAAAAGGAGTCCGAAATGGAAAAAATCTGGTATGAGCTTTTTGATGCCGCAAAAAAAGTGCAGAACGGCAGAAGAGTTTCCGATTATGTAGAGGCGGGAGGAGTTGCTTCCGCAATAGTTTCAGAGTCGGGGAAGATATATACCGGTGTTTGCGTCGATACCTGCTCGACCCTTGGAATTTGTGCAGAACGCAACGCCATCTTTAATATGCTGACAAACGGAGAGGAACGCATCTCAAAGGTGCTTGCCATAATGCCGGACGGAAAAACAGGAGCCCCCTGCGGAGCCTGCCGTGAGCTTATGGTACAGCTGATGCCGAAGGATTACGGGAATATCGAAATAATGCTTGATTTTGAAAATGGGCGGACAGTAAAGCTTTGTGAGCTTACGCCCGAATGGTGGATAAAATGAGCTTTCTGAAAATTGCACTGCTTCAGATTACACCCGAGGGAACACTTGAAAAAAACCTCGAAAAGGGTATATCTTATTGTAAAAAGGCAAAGGAAAAGGGGGCGGATATTGCCCTTTTTCCCGAAATGTTCAGCTGCGGCTATGATATCTATGACCGACCGCAAGAGCTCTGGCAAAAGGATGCCATTGAAAGCGACAGCGATTTCGTTGCAAGCTTTGGCAGGCTTGCAAAAGAGCTCAGCATGGCAATTGGTATCACTTTCCTTGAAAAGTGCCCGACAGGTCCCAAAAATTCTCTTGTCGTTTTTGACCGACACGGAAACAGAAAAATATCATATGCAAAGGTGCACACCTGCGATTTCGGTGTTGAGCGGCATCTGACACCGGGAGACGATTTTTATGTCTGCGAATTGGATACAGCCGTCTGTAATGTGAAGATAGGCGCCATGATATGCTATGACCGCGAGTTTCCCGAAAGCGCCAGGATACTTATGCTTAAAGGTGCTGAGATCGTACTTGTACCGAACGCCTGCCCGATGGAGATAAACCGACTTTCACAGCTTCGCGGCAGGGCATATGAGAATATGATGGGCATTGCCACCTGCAACTATCCCGACACCGTTCCCGATTGCAACGGACATTCGAGCGCCTTTGACGGAGTTGCATATCTGCCGGAGCTTTCAGGCTCCCGCGATACCTGTATTCTTGAAGCTGATGGCTCGGAAGGAGTATTTATGGCAGAGTTTGATATGGAGATGCTACGCGAATACAGAAAAAACGAGGTTCACGGAAACGCATACAGACATCCGAAAAAATATGGTCTTCTTGTTGACCTTTCAAAGGATGATGTGTTCAAGCGCGATGATTACAGGGAATAGTAGATAAAAATGTCAGACAACAAAGAAGGTCTTTTGCAGACCTTCTTTCAGACCACTGACAAACCCTATTTCAGAAGTGCCCATTGACATATTGCACAAAAAGCCTCCCTCGCAAGTGTGGTGGCAAAACCGCAGGTTTTGACGGAGAGAGACGGGAATATGCAAATGCAGGATTTAAGAATCTCT
>JAZSFD010000073.1:0-21019 GCA_045532035.1 Eubacteriales bacterium
AGCCGAGGACGAGACTGTTAAGAATACAAGAATCGCGCTCGTCGCTGCAACAGCGGCAGTTCTGAAAAACGGACTATCGCTTATCTGCTTGAAAACACCGAAAAATATTTAATTAATTATAAAAGGAGACTTATTATGTCCGGACATTCTAAATGGAAGAATATTATGCACAAGAAGGAAAAAACCGACCTTCAGAGAGCAAAGATATTCACAAAAATCGGAAAAGAAATGACTATTGCCATCCGCGAAGGAGGTCCCGATCCCGCATCCAACTCTAAGCTCAAGGACCTCATCACTAAGGCAAAGAGCAATAATGTTCCTAACGACAACATCGAAAGAATCATCAAAAAAGCGTCGGGCGGTGACGACACCGCAAACTACGAGACCCTCAACTACGAAGGCTACGGTCCCAGCGGTGTTGCGGTTATCGTTGAAGCAACCACCGATAACAGAAACAGAACAGGTGCCGATATGCGTCACTATTTCGACAAGTTCGGCGGAAATCTCGGTCAGACAGGCTGTGTTTCATATCTCTTCTCGGACAAAGGTCTTATCGTCATCGAAGATAACGGAATCGACGAGGAAAAGCTGATGGACGATGCTCTTTCGGCTGGCGCTGAGGACATTCTCTCCGAAGAAGGAGCTTTTGAAATCTATACAGCACCCGAAGATTTCTCAGGCGTTTGCGAATATCTTGAAAACGCAGGCTACAAGTTTGCTTCAGCTGAACAGACCAAGATCCCCGCAAATTATGTTACCCTCACAGAAGAGGACGACATCACAAAGATGAACAGACTTCTTGAAATGCTTGAGGACAACGATGATGTAATGAATGTGTGGCACAACTGGGAAAACGAGGATGAATAAGCATGAAAAGAATAATATCTTTCATTATTGTATCCGTACTTTTTGTTTTTGCTTTTGCAAGCTGTGCCTCACAGGAAAGTACAAAAACAGTTGATGTAGCTCTTATCAATCAGCTTGATGATATAACATTTGAGGACAAGCTTTCTCTACCCGACGCATCGACTGCAGGCGAATATTTCAGACAGCTCGGCAACAAAAACGATCTTGTTATCAAAGGCATTGACGATGGTTATATCACTTCTGTGGCTGGCACTGAAAACGGTGACACATATGCCTGGATGTTCTATATCAACGGCGAGCTTTCGGATGTTGGTATCAAGGATTATGTCCCCTCTGACCGAGACAAGCTTGAGCTTGTCTACCTTGATTGGACACAGCTTACATTTGAATAAAACAAAAAAGAAGCCGACATGATCGGCTTCCTTTTTTGTTTTCAGATAAAATTTTTGTTTCAAAAAGGAACATTTTTCTTTAATTTTCGTCCACAATAAGGAAAGAACAAATCCGAAAATTAAGGCCGTGCACGCAAATGCTGCACAGCCTTATGCTTACATATCGTATATTTCCTTGTCGATCTCAACGATCGACGCTCTGAAGAACTTCAAAACATCGAGGGTGCGGGCAACCGCATCAAAGTATATCACAAAATTCGAACTGCCTTTTCTCACCAACATGAAATAGCGGCGTTTTGACTTTTTGCTTGAACAGAAATCATGTACTTTGGAAATGTTTTTGCTATCAATATACTTTGCTGTATCGACGTTACAGGGAGCGATCCTTTCAACATCATCAAGAGATATAGTGAACAGTTCTTTCCTTGAACGAGCGCCGTAGATGACATCAAATTCCACCTGAGCTGAGGCAATTATATATTCATACTCAAGCTTAAGCCTGCTTGACGCGAAGAAATAACCGACACCGCAAACGCCTATAACAATCAGTTCAAGGGTCGGCGCGTAGATGATCCAACCGCAGACAGCGGCGGTTCCGACAACAAAAAGCGCAAGGAAGAACAGGACAAGTAAGATTCTTTTTAAGAGCAGTTTGCCCTCACATCTGACATTACAGGTATATTCGGCATAATTCATGCTCATTGCTTCGTTTTCGTCTCTCTTCAACAAAATATATCTCCCCTTTCGGCAAATATTTTATCATATAATCGGAAAAAATGCAATATTGATATTGAAAAAAATAAATTAAAATGGTATAATAGTTAAGTGCGTAAAATAATATACTCCCGGAGGCGACATTTTTGACCAGATTCAGAAAAGCCATTGCGATTTTCGTTGCGATGCTGCTTTCAACCACTGTTTTTTCCTGCGATAACAACACTAACATTTCAGACGACACCAACACAGATGTGCCCTCTGTTTCCGACGAGCAAAACAGCATTTCTGACATCGAACAAAACGGAAATCTGAAAGGAGAAACAACTCCCGAGATTGCCGAATCCGAAACAGATAGCATTATAAATTCCGAAACAGAAGAAAAAGAAGATATTGATGATGTCCCCGAATTTGTTAACCCATTCGAGGGAGAAACAATAGAGAGTTTTTACGGTAATGCTGCTTTCGTGGGAGACTCTGTCATGCACGGTCTTCAACTTTACTCTGCAAGAGGAGTCACTGCCACAACAGGCTCAACTTTCCTCACACTGTCAAGCTTTGCGGCAAGGCACGCTCTTTCGGAAGTTACGGAAAAATCATATCACCCGCTTTACGAGGGCGTGAAAATGAAAACCGAAGATGCTCTCGTACTCTCAGGAGCCAACAAGGTTTTCGTAAGTCTCGGGCTTAACGATGTAAGAGTCACCCCTAAAACTTATTACGAAAACTATATTGAATTTCTCGGCAAGATAAAAGAAAAGTGCCCCGATATAAAAATATTCATCGTCAGCACTACATATCCCGTCGAGATTCCAAACTCCAACAAAATGGATAAAGCAACAGCTCTTGACTACCGAAATCAGCTTTACGATCTCAACACACGGCTTTACGACTGGTGTAAGGAAAATGACGGATATTTTGTCGATGTTATGTCACCGATCATCAGCCAAAGCGGTTTTCTTGCAAATGAATACACAAGCGACAATTATGTTCATCTGACAAACAAGGCATATACTATATGGGAGCAGACCCTTATCGACTATGCCACTTCTCTTATAGAAACAGGCAAAGCTCCCGATTCCTTCCCCGCAATTCCCGTCTATATTCAGGATGAGGCGACAGCGGTGCCCGACGAAGCACTTCCCGAGCCCAACGAAACAACCACACCCGGCACTCCGACTGACGCGGAGGTCGATAACACATTCTTATACACATCGGAGGTAACCAATGAAAACTAAAAGAATATCAGCTCTTATCTGCGCAGCGCTTCTTCTCTCATCTTTTTGCGGATGTGAAAAAAAGCAGGAAATTGTGCCTGATGACAATCAGGTAACCGAAGTTGCCGCGTCTGAGATATATTTCAACGATATAGTGGATGTAATCGATGCAGTTTACGCTCCGTGTGAAAACGGAATGTATGTAATCGATGAAGCAAGTGTGTCGGGCGAGTTCGGCGATCTTGATATGTCATGCTTTTCAAAGGTATATGCTTACGGCGAACTTGAATATCCGAATCTCGACAGAATCTTCCTCGGTCTTGCAAAAGACAAGGAAAGCCTCAAGGCTGCAACAGACGCCCTCAAAGCTTTCCCCGGAAAGCTTATCGACATCTACGACGATTATGACGCAGATGCCGCAAAGCAGGCAGAAAGCGCCGCCACAAAGACAACAGGTCTTTTCGTTTGCTTTGTTGTTCATGAAGACTGCGACGGTATTGTGAAAACAATCACCGATGCCATAGATTATTCCAAAGGTCTTGCCGAAAAGGAAGATGTAAACAATGCTATCTCCTCGGTTATCGACGAAAAGAAAGGAAACTAAAATGAATAACACTCTCAAAAAGCTTGAATTCAAGACAGACTGCGGTCTTGCAAAGACCCGCCCCGTTTTTTGTATCGTAATGGACGGTATAGGTATTGCTCCCGATTCTCAGGGAAATGCCGTCAAGAACGCCCTTACTCCTACCCTTGATATGCTCATGAGCAAATACCCTGTGCTCAAACTCAAAGCTCACGGTGTGGCTGTCGGTCTCCCCTCTGATGACGACATGGGCAACTCCGAGGTTGGTCACAACGCCCTCGGTGCAGGACAGGTATTCGCACAGGGTGCAAAGCTTGTCACAAAATCTATCGAGTCGGGAGCAATGTTCGCCTCTGACGCATGGAAGCAGATCGTGGCAGTTAAAGATACAGGCAAGACACTTCATTTCCTTGGTCTTTTCTCTGACGGAAATGTACACTCCCACATCGATCATCTCAAGGCAATGATCGTACGCGCAAAAGAAGACGGCGTTTCAAATGTCCGCGTTCACATTCTTCTCGACGGACGCGATGTCGGCGAAACATCAGCTCTTGAATATATTAACCCCTTTGAAGAATTCCTCGCTTCTGTCAACGATGCTTCTTTCAACGCGAAGATCGCATCGGGCGGCGGAAGAATGAATATCACCATGGACAGATACGAAGCAAACTGGGCAATGGTTGAACGCGGCTGGCACACCCATGTGCTCGGCGAAGGCAGACAGTTCGCAAACGCTGCGGAAGCCGTTGAAACATACAGAAATGAAGTCGGCTGCATTGACCAGGATCTTCCTGCATTTGTTATCGCCGAAAACGGCGAGCCTGTCGGCAAGATCGTTGACGGCGACAGTGTTGTCTTCTTCAACTTCCGCGGTGACAGATCTATCGAAATCTCCAAAGCTTTTGACGACAAGGATTTTGACAAATTTGATCGTGTAAACTATCCCAATGTGACATACGCAGGTATGCTTGAATACGACGGCGACCTTCACATTCCCTCCCGTTATCTTGTTTCTCCTCCCGAGATCACAGGAACACTCGGCGAATACCTTGCAAACACAGGCGTTACCCAGTATGCCCTTTCCGAAACTCAGAAGTACGGTCATGTGACATATTTCTGGAACGGAAACAAGAGCGGCAAGTTTGACGAAAAGACAGAAAAATACGAAGAAATCCTCTCTGATGTTGTTCCTTTCGAACAGCGTCCCTGGATGAAGTGCGCTGAAATCACCGACAGACTTATTGAAACCGCCGAAAGCGGCGAGTTCCGTTTCATGCGCGTCAACTTCCCCAACGGCGACATGGTCGGACACACAGGCAACTACCTTGCCACCATCTGCTCTGTTGAAGCACTTGATCTCTGCCTCAAGAGAATACTTGAAACCGTTGACAAGCTCGGTGGCGTAGCTCTCATCACCGCAGACCACGGCAACGCCGACGAAATGTATGAGATCAGCAAGAAAACCAAAGCTCCTGCCACAAACGAGGACGGCTCTTTCAAGGCAAAGACCAGTCACACCCTCAATCCCGTTCCCTGCATCATCTACGACAACAAGTTTGCAGAGCTTTACACTGTCAAAGAGGACAAGGGCACCTTCGGCCTTTCGAATGTTGCCGCAACTCTTGTCAACCTCATGGGCTATGAAGCTCCCGAGATCTGGGACGAAAGTATGATCGAAGTAAAATGATCTGTTCCGA
Organism: Eubacteriales bacterium; assembly: GCA_045532035.1. GTDB lineage: Bacteria > Bacillota > Clostridia > Oscillospirales > CAG-382 > UMGS1052. Next base: position 5,471 of record JAZSFD010000073.1, read on the forward strand.
CAGCAAAACACCAAAGGTTTCACTTTGCACCCTCGGGTGCAAAGTGAATCAATATGAATCACAAGCGATTGCCGAGGACTTTGAAAGACTCGGCTTTCTGTTATCCTCTTTTGACGAAAAGTGTGATGTTTATGTTATAAACACCTGCACAGTCACGGGAGAAAGCGACAAAAAATCCCGCCAGATGATCAGGCGAGCAAGGAAGAACGGCGGAGCCGATGCCATAGTTATTGCCATCGGATGCTTCACGCAGGCGCAAAAAGATGACATTGTCAAGATCAGAGAGCTTGACGCTGCTTTTGGAAACACCGAAAAAAGCCGCGTGGCGGAATTTGCAAGCACGCTTTTTTCAGAGAGAAAACGCACATTTACAAATAACATCTGCGACATTTTTCAGGCAGACAAATACGATGATATGACCATCACCCGTTCGGAAAGGACCCGCGCCTTTGTCAAAATCGTTGATGGATGCGAAAACAGGTGCTCCTACTGCATTATTCCTTCGGTTCGAGGAAAGATCAGATCACGAAAAAAAGATAGTGTCCTCCGCGAGCTTGAAATCCTTGCAAAAGCAGACTACAAAGAAGTTGTGCTTACAGGCATTGAGACCGCCGCCTACGGAAAAGATCTTGACGGCTGTACGCTTTCAGGTCTTCTTACCGAAGCTGACAAGGTGGAGGGCATAGAACGGATACGCCTTGGCTCTCTTGAACCAACTGTGATAAAAGAGGATTTTGTAAAAGCCGTTTCCGGCATGGTACACGCTGTCCCCCACTTTCATCTGTCGCTCCAGAGCGGATGTGACGAGGTTCTGAAGGGAATGCGTCGAAAATACAACACTTCACAATTCCTGAAGGTGTTGGAAAGGCTGCGCGAAAACATTCCCGATGTCACCTTTACCACCGACATAATCGTCGGTTTTCCCGGAGAAACCGAGGAGATGTTTCTTGAAACCTGCGACTTTGTGAGAAAATGTGCATTCCTTTATGTCCATATATTCCCCTATTCAAGGCGCGAGGGTACCCCTGCGGCGAGTTTTCCGGATCAGCTCACCGAGGCTGTCAAAAAAGATCGTGCAGCGCGTCTTAAAAAAGTTATGCTTGAAACACGAAACGAGGTTTTGAAAAGCTTTGACGGCAAGCGCACAAGCGTACTTTTTGAGGAAAAGGACGAAAACGGCTATTTCAAAGGACACACGCCGCATTATATCGAAGCAACGCTTTCCGAATATGTTGAAGATGATCTTTCTTCGCAGATACACGAATGTGTTCTGCGTTACATGGAAAAAGACGGAGAAGGATATATGATTTGCAAGCTTTTATAAAGCAAAAGCCCCTTTGGGGCTTTTTTAATACTATTTTTTAAGCGATTCGATGAAATCACAAAGGCTTTTTGTTGAATCGGGCTTTCTCATGAAGTCGATGTTATTGCGCATTTGTTCTGTTCTGATCTGATTTGCAGAAAGCTGATACAAAACCTCATCTATTCCGCAAGTTTTTGTTACTGCACAGGCAACACCGCAATTGAGGAAAAATTCCTGATTGCGTTCCTCCTGACCCGGGATGGGATTTGCCAGAACCATGGGAAGTCTCATGGCAAGCGCTTCGGAGGTGGAAAGTCCGCCCGGCTTTGTGATGATACAATCGGACGCCGCCATCAGCTCGTCCACGTTGTTCACAAATCCATATGTGAGGAATCTCTTTTCGGTCTTCATCTTATCAACCTGCGCCTTTGCTGCCGCATTGCTTCCGCAGACAACAATAGCCTGGAAATCAGTATCAAGCTTATCAAGCTTTGCCACCGTCTTTCGAATGTTGCCATAGCCCATACTGCCGCTCATAAGGAGTACCGTCGGCTTTTCGGGATCAAAACCGAGCTTTTTTCGCGTTTCCTTCTTGTCGTAGCTGCAATTTGCAAACTTAGGATCAATAGGAATGCCGAGGGGAAGAATCTGTTCCTTTGTAAAACCCTTTTTCAGTGCCTGAAAGGTCAGAAATTCGTTTGCCACCACAAGATAGTCAAAGTGGATCGCCTGCTCCCAATAAGGATGAACATGGTAGTCGGTGACAATACCGATATTTATTGAGTTAATCACACCTTTTTGCTTGAGCACCTCCACCATAGCCGCCGCAAAGCAGTGGGTGGTGACAATAACATCGGGGTTGTAATCTTCAATATAAGTCCTAAGCTTTGACGAAAGGATAGTGCTGACCGCCTTCATGCTTCCGGGATCGTCGGAATTCTTCTTTCTGCGCTCAGCACGGCGATAGATAGAGGCATAGGGCTTTGAGGCATATTTGGTCGACAGCTTGTAGCCGTCGTCAATAATCTTTGCAAGTATCTTATTTATGTATTCAAAGGCATCGAGAAAATCACATTCGATACCTTTTTCTTCAAGCATTTTTATAATCGCTTTGCCCGTACTGTTGTGTCCATGACCGCAGGTGACCGAAATTACAAGGACTTTCATAAATATCCCCCTTGTATAATTTAACTTTTTGTGGTACAATAATAAAAATGAAGCTGTTTCATATAATGTATCACAACTTTTTTATAATTATACACCAAAAACTTTCGCGTTTCAATAGAATTGCTGCATTTTCGTCAGAATTCCGACGAAAGTTTTGTGTTTTCGCACAGTCTGTTGTATTCGTTTACAACAGCTTCCTCGATGACTCTGCGGGACTGGGAGTTTATGGGATGAATGATATCCACAAATTCTCCGTCAGCGCGCTTTCTTGACGGCATCACAAGAATCGTTCGATTTCCTGCACGCACAAGCTTTATATCATGTATCGCGATGGCTTCGTTCAGCGTTATTGAGCATACGGCCTTCAAAGGCTCTGTTTCAAAAAGCTTTCTGAATTTAATATCTGTAACTTCTATTTGCATATATATCACCTCTTGCAGGTTATTCTCTGCAAAAAAGCGAATTTTATTCGCAATGAAAGGATAGGCTTATGTCATCTTTTATTTCTCTTGATAAAATCAAAAAGGCATATTTTGTCGGCATCGGCGGCGTCAGTATGTCCTCCCTTGCCATTATTCTCAAAAACCGCGGTGTAAACGTCGGTGGATATGACCTTTATCATTCAGCAAACACAGAGATGCTTGAGGGTATGGGAATCCCGATTGATTATGAACATGATCTTTCAAAGCTTTCCGACATCGACACGGTGATCTATACCGCCGCAGTAAACGAAAAGACAGCTCCTGAGCTGAAATATGCCAAAGACAACAATCTTGTTCTTCTCACCAGAGCTGAGCTTTTGGGACTGGTCACCGGCGATTTCAAGTATTCCGTCGGCGTATCGGGAACTCATGGAAAATCCACAACCACCGGAATGATTGCCGCAATCTTCCTTGCCCACGACAGCGAAAGCTCGATCATATCGGGCTGTGCAATTCCTCAAATAGGCTCATCCTACAAGATAGGAACCGGTAACCGTGTGGTTTTTGAGGCTTGTGAATACAAAGATTCGTTCCTTGCCATGCGTCCGTCGCTTAAAGTTATCCTCAACTGCAAGCTTGACCATGTGGATTATTTCAAGGACATCGAGAATGTGAAAAGCTCTTTCAGGAAATACGCCGAGATCCCCAACGGAAATCCGGATGCGGAAAACCTTGTTGTGGCAAATCTCGACTGCGAAAACACTGTCGACGCTCTCCAAAACATGGGCGCAAGAGTATATTTTTACTCTATTGAAAAGGACGCGGACTTTTGCGCGAAAAACATTGAAATAACCGACGGCTGCGGACAGTTTGACTTGTACGAAAACGGCAGATGTGTTCTTGAAAAAATAAGACTTCGCGTTCCCGGAATGCACAACATTTCAAACGCCACAGCTTCCGCCGCCGCAAGTATACTCAGCAAAGTTTCATATGATGCAGTGCGTGAAGGACTCGAAAGCTTTTGCGGTGTATGCCGTCGCTTCGAGCGAAAAGGTATTTTTAATAATGCTGAAATAGTTGACGATTACGCCCATCACCCAGATGAAATAACCGTTACCCTCAACACTGCAAAAACTCTCAACAAAAAACGCGTCATCTGCGTTTTCCAGCCCCACACCTATTCAAGGACAAAGGCTCTGCTCTCTGATTTTGCAAATTCTCTGTCTATTGCAGACAAGGTTATCCTCGCCCCCATATATCCTGCCCGTGAGGAGAATATTTACGGAATAGAGTCAGAAGATCTTGCAAAGCTCATCGACGATTGTGAAGTCATCCACGGTTTTGAGAACATAGCTGAAAGGCTAAAAGAGCTTGTATCCGACGGAGATCTTGTTATCACCATGGGCGCAGGCGAAGCTTACAAAGCAGGAGATATTCTGCTCGCATAAGAATTCGCCATGCTACTAAGCATAAAAACACATATTTTTGGCGTTTTCTCTCAAAAATTAACAATTTGTTAATCAAAGTCGTGCCATATTATTGTAACATATTATTAAGTGCTGTGATTGTTTATCAGTGCGAAAAAACATTATTTGGAGGTAAAAATAATGGCAGAAGTAAAAGACAGTATCCTCAATAAATTTGAGTCGAACCAGGAAGAAACAGTTATCGATGCTTCCAAGAAGGTAAAGGTTGGTATCATCGGTACAGGTTGGATTGCTGAAGCTCACATCAGAAGCTATCAGAACCAGCCCGACGTTGAAGTTGTTGCTCTCGCTGACCTTATCCCCGGTAAAGCTGAAAAGTTCAAGGCAACATGGAACGTTGAAGGCGCAAAGTGCTACGAAGGCGAAAACGCTCACCTCAAGATGCTCGAAGCTGAAAAGCTCGACGCGGTCAGCGTTTGTACATACAACAGAACTCATGCTGTTTGTACCATCGACTCCCTCAAGCACGGTGTTCCCGTTCTCCTCGAAAAGCCTATGTGCGTAACTCTCGAAGAAGCTATCGAGATCTGCAAGGTTGAAAAGGAAACAGGCAAGATCGTTTCTGTAGGCTTCCAGCCCAGATTCGACGTTAACATGAAGCAGGTTAAGGCTGTTGTTGAATCCGGCGTTCTCGGTAAGATCTATTACATCCAGACCGGCGGCGGAAGAAGACACGGTATCCCCACACCTTTCGGTACAACATTTATCGAAGACAAGACAGCAGGTCTCGGCGCTCTTGCTGATATCGGATGCTACTCTCTCGATATGGTTCTCAACGCTATTGGTTATCCCAAGCCTTTGAAGGTTTCGGGTTACAAGTCCGACTTCTTCGGCAAGAACCCCGAATACTACAAGAACCCCGATCATCCCGAATACGCTGAGCTCTTCGGTGTTGACGACTTCGCAGCTGCATTTGTAAGACTCGAAGGCGACATCATCATTGACTTCAGAATTGCTTGGGCTATGAACATGGATACATCTGGCGATACTCTTATCTACGGTACAAAGGGCGGTCTCCGCATTCCTTCGACAGAATGCTGGAACGGCACAATCGGCGGTCCTATGACTATCTACAGCGATGTCGGAGGCAACCGCGTTGAAACCGTTATCCCGCTTGCAGCTCCCGATAAGGTTTCCAACTTCGACAAGAAGATCCGCTCGTTCATCGACGCTGTCAAGACAGGCGCTCCCTCGCCCGTTCCCACAAGCCAGATCCTTTACAATCAGGCTATCCTCTCCGGTATTGCTGATTCTCACAAGGCAGGCAAGGAAATCGACATCGTTATTCCCGAGTTTTAATCTTACAGCATAACAACACAAGACGAGATGCTCTGCATCTCGTCTTTTTTTGCCCAAAATTAACAGTTTGTTAATCAATCAATTTGCTTGTTATTGTAATATAGCATTGTATGTATCCGACATTTTTCGGACAGCAAAATCTCTTTTTCGGAGGTGCAAAAATGGCACAGAAAGACAGCAGCCTTTATAAGTTCGAGCAGAACAACGAAGTAAAGGTCATCGACACATCAAAAAAAGTCAGAATCGGTATCGTCGGTACAGGTTGGATCGCAGGCTCTCACGCAGAAGGCTATCTCAAGCAGCCCGATGTTGAAATCGTGGCACTTGCCGACCTCATCCCCGGCAAAGCCGAAGCATTCAAAAAAACCTGGAACATTGAAGGCGCAAATGTTTATGAAGGCGAAAACGCTCATCTCAAGATGATCGAAGCCGAAAAGCTTGACGCAGTCAGTGTTTGTACATATAACAGAGCTCACACAGTTTGCACTATCGACGCACTCAAGCACGGACTTCATGTTATGCTTGAAAAGCCCATGTGTGTTACCATGGACGAAGCTATCGCCATCCGCAAGGCTGAAAAAGAGACAGGAAAGTTTGTATCGGTCGGCTTCCAGCCCAGATATGATCCCAGAGTTATCCAGATGAAAGAAATCGTGCAGTCGGGAGTTCTCGGCAAGATCTATTATGTTCAGGCTTGCACAAACTGCCGCCGTCACGGTATCCCCACTCCCTTCGGTACTACCTTTATCGAAGACAAAACAGCAGGTCTCGGAGCGCTTGCCGACATCGGCTGCTATTCGCTCGACCTTGTACTCAACACCATCGGATATCCCAAGCCTTTGACTGTTACAGGTCACAAATGCGACTACTTCGGAAAAAATCCCGAATACTATAAAAATCCCGATCATCCCGAATATGCTGAGCTTTTCGGCGTTGACGATTTTGCTTCTGGTTACGCAAGACTTGAAGGCGGCATCATCCTCGACTTCAGAATTGCATGGGCAATGCATATGGACACCATGGGTGACAGCATAGTCCTTGGTACCAAGGCAGGTCTTCGTATCCCCGGCGACGGAAGTGAGCTTGTGGTTTACAGCGACATGGGCAACAACCGCGTAAAGACAGTAGTTCCCAAAGCTCCCGAAGTTCCTTATACACCTTTTGAAGGCAAGCTTCGTGCTTTTGTTGACGCTGTCAAGACGAACGGACCCGCTCCCATCCCCACCAGCGAGATCATCAAAAACCAGGCTATCATCTCCGGTATTGCCGAATCGTGCAGAGTTGGAGAAGAAATCAAGATTGAGATTCCCGAAATTTAAGTTTTCAAATATACAAGACGGAGGAAGCTCCGTCTTGTTTTTTATATTTTTTCAAAAATCAACAAAAAACTCTTGACAAAAGCGTGAAACTGTGGTATTATATCAATGTTGCGAACAGAGCAACACTTTGTAGATACAGCATGGAGAAGTCGCGTAGCTGGTCGAGCGCGCACGATTGGAAATCGTGTAACCGTTAACAGCGGTTCGAGAGTTCGAATCTCTCCTTCTCCGCCACGAAAATCCGTGTTCATAAGAATGCGGATTTTTTTATTATTCATCATTCATGAGTATTTAGACACGGTAACATAAAATGAACAAGAAATTTATACTTAAAAATGAAAGTTTTCGGTTGTCTCTTGATTTTAATGTGATTGAATCTGATATTCCATATTCAATAAACACAATTCTGTCTGTCAGCGTTACAAGTGCACAATTCTCCGCATCTGCAACAATGGATATCGATATAAAAGATATATCCGACTTTTGCGATAATTTGAAACATATATACGACTGCTTAGTTGGAACTGCCAAAATTCAGGAGCCTTACGGAAATAAACAATACATATTATTCTCTTCTGACAAACACGGTCGTATTAAAGTTTCCGGATATTTGAATTCAAATGGTATAAACGCCTTTTGGTTGGAGTTGAAATTTGAAAACTCAATCGATCAAACACATCTACCTACACTTTTTGAAGGTTTAAATGGCTTCTTAAAGCAAATGCATTTAGTATCATCAAATCAATAACATAGCATCTCACGCAATTTTGACTTTCAGCGTATACTGCTGTTGAGGTGATACAATGCACAATATGACCAATCAGCCGACAGCATCGTCATATATTAAAGGCGGACCTGACGCACCTACCCTGTTCGGTGAAGTAAAGTTTTATCAAAAGCACGAGGGAGTTCTTTTAGTTGCCAACATATCAAATCTTCCCCAAAGCAACAGCTCGGGCTTTTTTGCTTTGCATATTCACGAAGGTAGTGATTGTTCGGGAGACAATTTTTCAAACACAGGCAACCATTATAACCCCACAGACTCTCCTCATCCAAACCACGCAGGCGATCTGCCACCATTGATATCGTGCGGCGGATATGCTTATATGGCAGTAATGACAGATCGTTTTAGTGTTAATGACATAATCGGACGCACAGTTGTTATTCACAGCGGTCCCGACGATTTTAACAGCCAGCCTTCAGGAAACGCAGGAACCAAAATCGCCTGCGGAACTATACAACGACGGTAGGCTTGACTTTCGATAATTATATAATTACAAAAACACCGCAACTTCTTTGCAAAAGAGTTGCGGTTTGTGTTTTTTTGTGGTATTATATAGGTGTTATTAATGACCAATATCAAGGAGCCAACCATGTTCAAATACGAAACCCATCTTCACACCTCGCCCGTAAGCGCTTGCGCAAGAGCAAGCGTTCGTGAAACGCTTGAATTCTACAAAAGCCTTTCATACGACGGTATTTTTATAACCAACCATTTCATAGACGGAAACATAAGCTTTGACCACCGCTCTCTTCCCTATGATGAAAAAATAAACTTCTATTTTTCCGATTATGAGGAAGCTGCATCTTTGGCAGGGGAAATCGGGATCAAGGTCTTCCCCGGCATTGAACAGTCATACAAAGGCAGCGATTTTCTCATCTATGGTCTTGACAAGGAATGGTTTCTTGCCCATCCCGAAATCGCGGAAATGAAAAAGAGCGATGAGCTTGCTTTTCTGCGCGAAAACGGAGCTTTCGTCGTCCACGCACACCCTTACCGCGAGGCATCCTACATCGATCACATAAGACTTTTTCCGCGTTGTATCGACGGAGTTGAGGTTATAAACGCCAACAGAACAGAGCTTGAAAACCGCATGGCAAAGATATATGCCGAAAACTATGGCTTTTATGAGCTTGCAGGCTCTGACAATCATTCGGCAAGCGCTCAGAAGATGCTTGCGGGAGTTTGCTCGGAAGAGCCGATAAGCTGCGTGAGTGACTTCATCGAATTTGTAATTCAAGCTTTTCTCTATGCCCAATCCCTTTGCCTGAACCGTCACCCGAGAACAGTTCGCATATACTTAAGCGGTGTTACTCCCTCCTTGCGTTTGAACGCGCGGATGAAGGTGGTAGTATCTTTGAAACCCGTCAATTCAGATATCCGCGACACCGAAAGCTCGCTGTTTGCCATAAGAGTTTTTGCCTTATTCAGACGGCAACTCAAAAGATATTCGGAAACTGTTGTTCCTGTGGCTCTTTTGAATGCGGTTGAAAAATACGATCTTGAAAAGCCGAAATGTTCAGCTACTGTCCCCACGCAAAGATCAGATTCAAGATGTTTTTCAATATATTCACAGACCTCATCGAAAAGATGCGGTCTGTTTTTTTGTACGGATGTCAAAAGAAGATAGAGAATATCCGAGATATATTTTGAAACAACAGCTTCGTTCGCCACATTCTTTTCGCGGCAGGCAGACAATACCTGTGACAGCTTTTGCGACAGCTTCACATCTTCAAAAACAAACTGACCGGACAACGAATAGATATGCTCATAAAAATCCTTCGCCAACACTCCGTCAAAATGCAGAAATTCAAAATCCCATTCATTCAGCGGAAAATATGTATGCATATCAAGACAGTTTAGCACAGCAAGGCTTCCCTGTTCAAGCCTTACACTTTCTCCGCGATAATTAAGCATTCCGACGCCCCTTTGTGTGTGAAGCACAAGGATACTTTTATACCCCGATCTCTCAATCCGAAAATCTTGCTTGCAGACAAAATGTCCCGTCCACTGGGGAAAGAAAAAGATCTTTTCGGCAATATCCGAGGGAGTATTTTCATAACGCTCATAAACATGGCATTTTTCGTTTATCATGTAGGCACATCCTCACAGAACAAATTGCATATTTTTCAAAACACTCGGTTATTGAATCATGATATATCAATATTTATAATTATAGTATGATTTGCATATTTTGTCAAGAAACGGAGACTTTTATGAAAAACAAATACTATTTGCTTGACGAGAACATTTACAAAGGGAAATACACAACCGAAACTTCCGGAATATCTCCGTTTAACGCGGGGATCCCGCTTATCGAAACCGACGACAAAACCATCGAGGAGATATACTATTACAGATGGCATTCTTACTGTCAGCAGATAAAAGAAACTCCCGCAGGATTTGTTGTAACTGAATTTCTTCCCGAGGTTCCCTGGGCAGGCATCTACAACACCATCAATTGTCCTGCAGGACACCATTTTTATGAGGGCAGATGGCTTCATGACAGAAGATACATGAGTGATTATGCAAGATTCTGGTTTACTCCAGAAGCTGATCCGAGAAAATACAGCTTTTGGGCGGCTGATTCGATCTACACCGTCTGCGAAACCTGGGGGGATCACACTCTTTCGGAATCGTTATATGAAGAGCTTAAAAAGAACTATGCAGAATGGGAAAAGAGCCATGGCAGAGAATGCGGTCTTTTCTATCAGGTCGACGGACGCGACGGTATGGAGTTTTCCATAAGCGGGCACGGACTTCGTCCGACCATCAATTCATATATGTACGCAGATGCTGTGGCACTTTCAAAAATCGCCAAAAGACTTGGCAAAAAAGATGATGAGAAGCTCTATTCGGAAAAAGCGCAAAAGCTAAGGTCTCTTATCAACACCCGACTTTGGGACGAAAAAGCAGAATTTTATAAGAATCTATCCGAGCAGAGCGGTTACCGGCTCGCCGATGTGCGCGAGGAGATCGGATATGTCCCCTGGTGCTTTGGAATCCCAGAGGAAAGGATGAGCGTTGCCTGGAAATATCTGAACGACGAGAAGCATTTCGCCGCCCCCTACGGTCCCACAACCGCCGAGAAATGCCATCCTGACTTCATGAAGGAGTTTGACCACGAATGTCTTTGGAACGGCCCATCGTGGCCCTTTGCGACCTCACAAACTCTCACAGCAATGGCAAACCTTATAAAAGACTACAATCAAAGCGTTATCAACGCGCTAGACTATTACAAGCTGCTTCACAAGTATGCGTCCTGCCACTATATCGTTGAGAATGGCAAAAAAAGGCCTTTCATCGACGAAAACCTTGATCCGTTCACAGGCGAATGGCTGGCAAGAAAGATACTTCATTCGATCGTACCCGAGCGCCCCGACAAGGACAGAGGACACGACTACAACCACTCGACCTTCTGCGATCTTGTGATATCGGGTCTTGCGGGAATAAGAGTTTGCCACGGAAAACTCATTATATCTCCCCTGTTTTCGGACAACGATCTCTCTTGTTTCTGCGCCGACGGAATAAAAATCAAAAACAGTTTTATTTCGGTATCATTCGACAGATGCGGCAAACACTTTGAAAAAGGACTAAATCTTTATATAAATGGCAAAAAAATTGCTTCGAGCGAAGATATATCTACATTTACCATAAAGCTTTCGGAGGTAGACTGAAAATGGAAAAATTTATCAAATACGAAAACAATCCCGTACTCGGATCACGCGAAATGGGTACCTGCTTTGATGTTTATGTAACGCGAGAAAACGGCAGATATCGAATGGACTTTTCGTGGCGTGCAAAAAAAGCTCTTGCCGTCACCTTCAGCGATGATGGGATCCACTGGGAAGAACCGCAGATAACCCTCAGACGCAATCCCGACAGCGGATGGGAGGACAACATCAACCGCAACTGCGTGCTCAACATTGATGGCAAATACAAAATGTGGTATACAGGTCAGGCGCGCGGCTGTTCGTCGATCGGCTATGCCGAAAGCGACGACGGCATCAACTTTTACCGTCCTTTTAACGAGCCTGTCATGATAACCGAAAGACCGTGGGAAAAGTATTCTGTCATGAATCCTTGTGTCCTTTACGAAGACGGTGTATACAAAATGTGGTATGCCGCAGGAGAAACCTATGAACCGAACTATCTCGGCTATGCCGAAAGCCGCGACGGAATAAACTGGACAAAATCGAGGATCAATCCGATTTTTGCCGCAGACAAGGAAAATATCTATGAGCAGGACCGGGTCGGCGGATGTCAGGTAATCAAAACCGATGACATGGGCTATCTCATGTTTTACATCGGATACGAAAACATCGACAAGGCACAGATCTGCATGGCACGCTCTGACAACGGCATCACCGGATGGAAGAAGAGTCCGCTCAATCCCATCGTTGAGCCGGAAGCCGGAAAGTGGGACGCTGATGCCTGCTACAAACCCTCATTCCTCTGGAACGAGGAAAAGCAGCTGTGGATGCTGTGGTACAACGGCAGATGCGGTCATGATGAATTCATCGGATATGTGACAAAAAAGGCAGAAATCTTTTCTGAGAACATCAAAAAAAGAACCCAAACGGGTTCTTTTTTACTACCAGATGAATGGTATCAAGCGATATTTGACTTTTTGCCTATACTCACAATAACCATCAAGCTCTTTTTCGAGTAATGCCTCTTCGTTTTTAATTCTTTTGGCAATGATAAAGGGATATGCCATAAAAATCAAAAATGAATATATCGAACCTAACACAATCGGCATCGACAAAAACAGCAGTAATGTGACACTGTACATTGGATGTCTGACAATACCGTATAGTCCTGTGTCAATCACCTTTTGATTTTCCTGCACTTCAATGGTGCGGCTGAGATATGTATTTTCCCGAAGTACTTCTGCATAAAGAAGATATGCTGCAAGAAATATCACCGTTGCACCGATTACGACACTTTTGGGTAAAGTGTACCAATCAAAACGAAATCCCAATCCTGCAACGATAAAGCCTGTCAAAAACATAAGTCCGCTAAACTTTATCACAAGTCTTTGTTCGCCTTGCTTTTCTCTTGCCTGAAGCCGCAATTTTAACAAGTCGGGATTTTTGAACATCATTACAAATCCGGCAAGAAACATAGGTATAAACAAAATCCCCATAAATAGCCAACCGTTTGCAAATGAAAAAGTACCCGCAGGCAGAAATAACAATAATCCCACCAAAACAACCCCGAATAAAAATCTGGTTATCGCTTGAATGAATAATTTTATTGTCATAACAAAGCTCCTAAAAATTATTATTCGTCTTTGTATTATGTATACCTTCATTCATCAAGGCTTATCTCAGGCAGAAACATAATCAATATTCTCCGATGCCTGCCACCGAATCAATGGGAAGCGATAGAACAACTCCCTTGGCATCGCTGTGGGTTCCGCATTTTGCACCGACCGCCTGCATGATGGAAAGCTTATTTTCATCGGACGCAACAATCAGAATGATCTCCTTTTCATCCTGAACATCAAGCTTGCTGATGGCTTCCGCGGTTTTGTCAGTTATCATACTGCTATGTATTACTGTGCCGCCGCGTGCTCCTGCACCGCGTGCCGCGTTCATGACTTCTTCGCTATAACCCTGATTTGCAATAACTGCGACAAGGCTGAATTTTGTTTCCATTCCGATCTCACCCTTTCTCTTTTCTTTTTCGGAAATTTCGAGGTTTGTGTTTTCATAAATGTATGAAAGATATTTGCTCATACCCGAAAGCGGCAAGGTGAAGGCGATTCCGCCGTTTACCGAACCGGGAAGTAAGATCTTTCTGAATCTTTTAAGGACTACATCCGCAAAATCTTTCGGAAGAATGCTCATAAAAAGTCTTTTTTCGGGACTTCCGAGACCAATGATATCCATCATTTCACTTGAGGCGGTGCCAACTGCAACAGATTTACAGAACAGAGGCACTTTGAGTTCAGCGAAAATTTCGGAGGAGGTTTTTGAAAGCTTCGGCGAGGTGATAACGACAAGATACCTATATGCATTATTCTGTGTACTCATTATGCGTCTACCTCCTCTATCAAAATGATATCATCACTGTCTGTGGGAAGAACGGCAGTCTCGGTTGCAGCCTTGCGCATTTTGCGAAGTCTGATCTGATATGCGATACCCATGATCTGAATTGCAATAAGAGGTGTGAGAGCGACAAGAGCCACAGCACCAAAAGCATCTGTCATTATGTTGCCACCGGAAGCCTCACAAGCTCCTATGCAAAGCGGAAGCAGGAATGTGGAGGTCATGGGACCACTTGCAACTCCACCCGAGTCAAAGGCAATACCGACAAAAATCTTAGGAACAAAACGGGACATCGCAAGAGCAATAAGATAACCGGGAATAACAATCACCTGAATTGGAATACCTGAAAGTATCCTGAACATGGCAAGTCCCACACTGACCGAAACACCGATGGAAAGCGCGCGGTTCATCGCCTTTGCAGATACTGTACCGTTGGTTATGGTTTGTACCTGATGGTTGAGAATCTGAATGGCAGGCTCTGCCTTTACGATAAAGTAACCGATGAGCATACCAATCGGAACAAGCATCCATTTCTGTGAAGTTGCAGCAAGAGCACTGCCGAGAAGCGTACCAACAGGAGCAAAACCGACATTAACTCCGCAAAGGAAGAGAACAAGGCCAATATATGTATAGAGAAAGCCTATGATAACACGAAGTTTCTGTTTCCCGGGATAGCGGTGGGATATCAGCTGGAAGAGAGCAAAAACTCCGACGATGGGAAGAAGTGATATGGAAACTTCTGCGGCATAATGCGGAATGTCGTGAGTATATGCCTTAAAAACATCCTGCATTGTTTCAATGCTTGAAGGCAGACTCTGGTCATAAACCGCCTCCTTGGGAGTGAAAAACAACCCCAAAAGAATGACCGCGAGAATAGGACCGACGCTTGACATTGCCACAAGACCGAAGCTGTCGCTCGAGGCATCCTTGTCGCTTCTGATTGCCGAAAGACCGACACCGAAAGCCATTATAAAAGGAACCGTAATGGGACCTGTTGTAACTCCGCCCGAATCAAAAGCAACTGCAAGAAAATCCTGCGGAACGAAAAAGGTGAGCACTATAAGCGCAAGATAAAGCACGATAAGAAGCTTTGAAAGGTCTATCTTGAAGATAATACGCGCCACAGCCATTGCAAGAAATATTCCGACACCAACTCCGACAGTAATGATAAGTACACGGTTCGGAATTGACGGAACCTGGTTTGACAAAACCTGAAGATCAGGCTCGGCAATCGTAATGAGAAGACCAAGAAAAAAGCTGATGAGCAGTATTATTGAGGTGCGCTTTGACTTTGAAAGCTGGACACCTATACCCTCTCCCAGTTGGGTCATCGCCATTTCGGCACCGAGCTGGAACATTCCCATACCGACAATAAGCATCACAGCGCCTGCGAAAAACATGGTCACAACGCCTACATCAAGTGGAACAACAAAAATACTGAGAGAAAGAACGATCACCGTGATCGGCACAACAGCTGACAATGACTCCTGTATTTTTGACCGAAGTTCGGGATTCAAGCGCGGCACCTCCTGTTGAAATACATATTTTTCCTATTATATTGTATTGTAACACAGCATGGAAACAAAATCAATAATTTTTTTGTAAAAGACATTGAAATAACCGAAATTATATGGTAAAATATTAATACAATAAATTCAGGAGGTTTTTTACATATGGATATGTTGAAAAAGATCTGGCCCACAGCTTTTGCGGTC
>JAZSFD010000131.1:0-15185 GCA_045532035.1 Eubacteriales bacterium
TATATCTCCTATCTGGCTCATAGCAACTTTGAATTTAATATAGTCGTCATATATTTCATCTTCAATGCTGAGAACCTTTACAGGCTCACTTTTAATGTCAGCATATTGTTTTTCCTCTTTTAACTTTTCTTGATATTCGTCAGGATGTTCTTCGCTTAATTTGGGCCATAAAAATTCCATAGCATAAGCAAACTGTTTCTCTTCCTTGTATGGAGTGTTGAAATCGGCGTAAATAAAATCCAAAATCCCCTCGCCGACATTAATTGAAAACTTACTGCCACAGAAAATATTATTAAACGGCACATCAGATTCACTTTGGCAAAAATACTCACTTTTATCAAAATCTATACCGTGTTTTTTGCGGAAATATTCCCTGTACTGCTCATTCTTCTCTCTCTGTTCCGCATCGCTCTCTTCGTAATCAGCTATATCCTGCGGTGTTAAATAATCGTCATGGGAACGTCCGTGCTGCAAATCGCTCTTTTCCATTTCATCTTGCATAGCAAAATCTTCTCTGCTGCTATCAATGAAAAAATGAATCGTTTTTTTCATCTCATCAAATCTCACCTGATTTGAAAAGCAATCGAATTTCAAATACTGATTGTTTGCTCTCAGCGAGTAATAACGCTCATGATTATCCATTTTATACTCAGAATAATCCTTTTCTTTATCTGCCATAATTGCACCTCAATTTTGGAGAATCTAAAAATATGTAAAAATTAGAGAATTTACATAACTCCAATAATTATTATACAAAACTATTGTCAAGATGTCAATTCCCCAATATAATGATTTTAGAAAATAAAAGTCAGACGATAAAATATAACTCCAAATTCATTTTTGAAAAAAGCCTGTAGAAAACAGCATTTTCTTACGATTAAGTGAAGGGGTATAAAAGAGTTTTACCAACGGGGGTTAAGAAATCACCGATTTTTGTGGTTACTTATGAGAGGATTTTTAAAAACGAAAAAAATTTTATTGGTGAAATTCAAAAAAATTGCTCCTTATTATAAGAGTGAAGAGGAATTTTTCATGTAAGGGGTTTAAAAAATGGTGTTTTTCATCCAATTATGTGAAGAGGCTTAATTTTTTTAGATAAGAGGGGTTAAAAATGGCAGTTCAAAATGCAATATGTGAAAGGAATTTTTAATTTTAGGTTTCAAAATCGTGCGAAAAGTCAGCCTTATATAAGAGTGAGGGTATATTTTTAAAACTTTAAAAACAAAGCGAGGAATTGATTATGAAAAAGACAAATGACAAAATTGAAAGAGTAATGACCGAAAGGATGCTTCTGCATCTTGTAAGCTTAAAGCTTATCACCAAGGATGAGCATGAAATCCTTCTTGAAAAGGCTTGCGGCGGAATCAACAAACCTGTATATGAAAATTCAGCGTAATGCCCGGTGCTTTTGTGTAATATTTGTCTGGATATATTAAATCTTCTATGGTATTGTTTGTGTTGAAAAATCTCGGAAAGGAGTCAAAGCTATGTCAGATGTAATTGTAATACAAAGCGATTTAAGAAAAACTGAAAAACAAAGACTTCGCGTCGGTGCCTATGCCAGAGTGAGTTCCAACTCTCTTGAGCAGGAAGACTCCTTCCACAACCAGGTTCGGTACTACACAAAATATATCACATCCAATCACGAATGGGAATTCGTAGATATATATGCAGACGAAGGCATCACCGGCACCAGACAGGACAAGCGTGATGACTTCAACCGAATGATTCAGGATGCAGAGGACGGCAAGCTCGATCTTATCGTTGTAAAATCCATATCAAGATTTGCAAGAAATACCGTTGACTGTATAAGAGCCGTAGAAAAGCTTAACAAGCTTGGAGTGGCAGTGAAATTTGAAGATGGCGGCCTAAACACTGCCACCCCGACAGATGCAGCCGCAATAAAGGTAAGTTCGGCACTTGCACAGGAAGAATCGCAGTCTATCGCTCTGAATGTAAGAATCGGCACAAGAAACAAAATGAAAAATGGAACATACATTCAAGTGAATGCTCCCTACGGTTACATCTACAAGGATAAAAAACTTGTCATCAACGAAGAACAAGCCGAGGTAGTAAGAAAAATATTCACAGAATATATTGCAGGAAAAGGCACCACCGAAATTGCAAGGCTCCTGACGGAATTAAAAATACCCAATAAAAACGGAAAAGAAAAATGGTCTCCCTCTGCTATCAGCTACATCATAAGCAATGTACGATACAAGGGTGATGCTCTTTTGCAGAAATCATACACAGACGGATTTCCGTATAAAAAGGTTAAAAACACAGGCGAGCTTGATATGTATTATCTGCATAATGCAAATGATCCGATCGTATCAGCAGAAATCTTCGATATGGCAAACACTTTCCTTGAAAAAAGGCAGAAAAAGTTTACTCACACAACTTATGGAGATGCCGGAATATTTACTAAAATGATATACTGCAAAAATTGCAGTACACCATACAAGCATAAGGGTGACGGGGTCTGGACCTGCAGAACTCACGATACGACCATAGAAAAATGCAATGCCCAGCCTGTAACAGAAGAGCTTATAAAAAAAGCATACATCCTTATGTACAACAGAATGAAAGCAAATTATAAACATATCCTCATCCCCTTTATCAATCAGATTGAGGCAATGAAAAACAATCAGTCTGAAAAGGATGCCGTCTCTGAACTCAACATACAGATAGCACAGGTATCCGAAAGGGTTATGATGATAAACAGGCTCAAGGATAATAACCTTGCCGATCCGTCATTCTATATGCAGGAATTAAATGAATGCGACCGCAGAATGATGGAACTAAAGGCAAGGAAGAATAAAATTCTGCATGAGAATAGTTACAGTAAAATAGTTACTGACACAAAAGGGCTTGTAAAGGAGCTTGAAAAAAGTGATTCAATCTGCACCTTCGATACCGAAGGCTTCAAAAGGCATATACAAAAATTATACATAACAGACAATGAAATCACCTTCGTGCTGAAGAACGGAATTGAGCTTGAGATTGAAAAACAGGAGGTGCCTTAAAAATGGCTAACAGATACATACCTTTTGGCTATGAAATACAAAATGCCGAAATCGTTATTGTAAATCAGGAAGCGTTGCTTGTGAAATCTGCCTTTGAATTATACATAGCAGGCAAATCCTATAAGACGATAGCCGACAGATTTGAAATGTCAGGAATCTGCTACAACAAGGATTCTGCAAAATGGAATAAAAATATGGTCAAGCGGATGATAGAAAATGAAAAATATACAGGCACAGATGAATATCCGCCTATCATAGACGAAAAGCAGTATCACAAGGCAAACCGTGTAAGGCTCTCCAAGAATATAAAAGCAGACAGCGACAAAATGGATTATGACAAATTTATACGAACTCACGCTGAATGCCCTGAATGCGGATTTTCTATCAAAAGACAAAGGCAAGGTCACAACAAGGGTACATATACGGCTTACAAATGCTCTAATCCGATATGCCCGGCGAAATCAATTCACGAAGATAGATTGTATGAATACATAAACGGAATTGTAAACCGACTTATAGACAATATCGAGCTTGCAGATGCAGAGGTTAAAAATCAAAGCCGAAGCGATGAAAATATTGATGAGCTTACCAACGAAATATATATCAAGACCATAAATGACAATACCGAAAAGGATGAAATCCTAAAGGATATATATAGGCTTGCAAAACTAAAATTCAAAAGCTACACCAAAACCGATATGAGCAAGGTCACCGAAAAAATCAAGCAGGAGCTTTGTAGGTATGGGATAAGTGAAAAAGCTCCCCTTCCGCTGATGGAAAAAATAGTGTCAAAATTCTACATAGGCGGAGAAAACGGCTTAAAGATAAAACTGATAAACGGTAAAACTTTAGAAAGAGAGGGATGAAAATGTTAAACACTTATGTAGAGATTATTCCGGCGACAAAAGAAATGTATGCACCTAAAATGGGCAGGAAGAAATTAAATGTTGCGGCATACTGCCGAGTTAGTACTGCCGAAGAAGAACAGCAGGAGAGCTTCGAAAATCAGGTTGAACATTACACATCAATGATTGAAGCTAAGGACGAATGGGATTTAGTAGAGATATTCGGTGACGATGGTATCACAGGAACCTCTGCCACAAAAAGACCGAGCTTTAGAAGAATGATAAAAATGTGCGAGCAAGGCAAGATTGATTTAATAATCACAAAATCAATATCCCGATTCTCAAGAAACACTCTCGTTACTCTGGAATATGTAAGAAGGTTGAAGCTTATGGGAATTGGTATAATATTCGAAAAGGAAAACATCAATACCCTTGAAGTATCGAGCGAATTTATGCTATCCATGTACAGTACCTTTGCACAGCAGGAAAGCGAAAGCCAAAGTCAAAATGTGAAAATGGGTAAACGCTCCAGATACAGTCAGGGACAAGCTTGCTTTAACTTCAACCGTGTATATGGATACGGTCAGGACAGTGAAAAGAACATATACATAGTACCCGAACAGGCTGCCGCAGTAAAGCTTATCTTCGCAAGTTTCCAAAAAGGTCTCAGCATGAGAGAAATTGCAGATGCTCTTGAAGAGAAAAAAATATCCTCTCCATCAGGCAAACCTGTATGGAAAACAGAAGCCGTGAAAAGAATACTTGTCAACGAAAAATATGCAGGAGATGTACTGACACAGAAAACATATATATTAGACCCCATAAACAAGAAAACAATTAAGAACACAGGTGACCTTCCCCAATATTTAATACGGAATCATCATATTGCAATCATAGACCGTGAGGTGTTCGACGCCGTACAGATTGAACTTAGCCGGAGAAGTTGCATAAAAAAGAACGAGAATAAAAATGACTACGGCAAATACAGCGGCAAGTATCCCTTCAACAATATGATAGTCTGCGGAGAATGCGGAACCAAATACCGCCGAACAATGTGGGTAACAAGAGATAAGCAAAAGGAATATGTCTGGAGATGTATGAGCAGGCTCGAACACGGCACTAAAAAATGTAAACACTCGCCGAGCATAAAGGAAGAATTCCTAATCTCCGCAGTAACCGAAGCTGCAAACTCTATGATAACGGATATGGTATATGCAAAGGAAATATTAAAAGGCGCTATCGCAGAGGTCATGGGTGACAATATGCAAAATAAGATGAATGAAAATACTGCAAGGATGAATGAGCTTAACGAAAGATTGAGTCAAACTCTCACCAAAAACTTAGACGGCGAAATCAGTATTGAGGAAATGGACAAAATCTTCTCGGAAATCCGTGACGAGCAACTGCGACTCCGCCACGAAAATGATGCATACGAAAAACGGAGACAGATAGAATCTGCTGACCACGAAAAGCTGAAAACAATCTTCAAAACAATCGATGAGATGCCTGAAGAAATTGACAGACTAGAAGATGACTCTATCAGAATGCTGTTCGACAGAATCGAAATCGTATCCAAAAATGAAATGCGAATCTGCTCGGGAGATTATGTCTATACCGTCAATATGTAAAACAATAAAATTATATAAAAAGACTTGTAAAAAAATTAAAAATATGATACAATAAAACAAACAAAAAGACATAAATTATGCTTTGGTACTGATAAGGGTAAAACCTTTCAAAACCGCATAAATACTGATAAAAATAGCGGTGACAGTAAAACCGTCACGCTCGTACATAACACGCAAAGTCGAACCCTGCATATTGTCAGGAATGTCTTTGCATTTACAGAAGAACTACCACCTAAGTCGTAATGGTTTGGGTGGTAGTTCTCATTTTAGTCTATAGTGGCTTTAATTCGGTTGCAGAGGCGATCCGGAATATCATCCTCCGAGCCCCACATTATTGTGTTTTTTTGTGCAATATCAAAGTGTAAAACCGTTCCTACTTTACACAATTGAATAACCGGCTTTCCTAATCCCATAGCATAACCTTCTTCGAAATATGCACCGTTATTTTGATGAGTGAGATCGACAACAACAAATTTGCTATCACGAATTTGTTTCAACAGTTCTGGTGTAATCAACTCATTATGTTGCACATCATCAATAAATACCGGTATATGATCGGCTTTAATAATGCCGGCACGGATTGCTTCGCGAAGTTCTTTGGTATCATCACCGAATTTCATAGCAACAAGAACATTACGACCATATGCGGTGTTTTTTTGCAACTCATCGACCCTTGCGTATCCTTTAGGCATTAGTGACAGCTCAATCCATGCTTCCTCGCTCGACCCATCGTTGTATTGAATGTACTCATATTTGGAAAGATAATCCAGGAAATATTTGATTTCACTTTCGCAATCATCTTCGTTACGTTCAATCCATTTTCCATAATTAGAAGAACATTGATTATTATCAAGTTCCCTTTGATCTATAAACAACATGCCCAGCATTTCTTTGTAGCTTAGACCTATTCGCTGCCCCATATGCGGAGTGAGACCATTGATATACAGTAGAATAAGATCTACTCTCTCTGAAAAACTTTTAGGATACCAGTTCTTAATTATATCCGCATCCATATGCACGGGATGCCCATGTGTGTTATGTCCTTCTTCAAATTCTTTTTTATACTTATCACAAGTATCTTTATCTAAGGTAGTGTGATAACGATATTCTGTTACATTTTCGTATTTGAAGCAGTGGTAAAGCAAATACGATGCAAGATGATTTCTGTCAATGTTCAACGCCCCATCATGTGCGCCTATTTGAAATCTACCACACAGGGGACATTCATAGAATACACGGTCTCGTTCGTAATCCACACTGCTTGTGGCGTCAGAACCACAAGCGTAACATTTACATTCTTTGGTCATTAAAAACCACCTCTAGTCTTAAATATTATTTGTATTTTCTTTGCTTGTGCTATTTATTGGAATGCTATTTTCTTTTATAGTTTTATAATGTAAATCAATTACTGCTCGAACAAATCTTAGATTTCTCTACTATACCTCTAATTCACCATTTTCACATAATCTATATATTGGGCAATTATTAGTGTGTTCACAAGCATCTAGAATGCTTTTTACTTTCAAAATGAATTCTTCTGAGGCACGCTCTGGGACAGAAATGTACATGCTTTTTAACATAGCTTCAGATAGTTGCATATAAAGAGTTTCGAAAAATGGTCTTACAACTTCAAATTTGTTACTGTCATTTAATATGTTCTCCCAACCAAGAGGATCCATTGCGACCCTTATTCTAGTTTCTTCTTCCCAAGAATATTTTTCTTCTTTAACCAGTCCGTTTCCTTTATCTTGCCATTGGTGTATTTCAAATTGATCATAATATTGTATATCGACTTTAGAAATATCAAAATATCCCCAATCGTCAAACTTGTTGTAGCTTTTATAATTAATATCGTTTTTTGTTCTTTTTGTAAATATATTTTCGCTTTGTGAAATGAGTTTAAAATATTCTGATGTTACAAAGGTGGTTACCGCAATAAATAACGCCGAAAAAATTGCTTTTTTCGGCGTTGGCACTTCATATATTGTTTGTAAAGATGCAGAAATTAAATTCAGCCGTGTGGGAATAAATGCATATTCCGCTTGTGAAATAAATTCTGCAGCGGCTATTCTTGCAAACATGAGAGAAGGGGATGTTGTGTTTGGTATTTCGCACTCGGGAAACACCGAATTGGTGGAAAATGTATTAAAGGTATCGAAAAAACTAAATATCAATACTGTGCTTGTAACCACCTTCAAAGACACTTCCGTTTGTGCTGATGCAAATTACATTCTTTTCACCCAGACACGGGAAAGCCCGATGCATAAAATAGCAATCACCTCCCGCGTCAGCCAGCTTGCCATGATGGATTCTCTGTTTATGGCATTTCTTTCCAAACATTATGATACCTGTATGGAAAACATTGACCGTATTTATGAAATAAACGATGCCCTGAAAAAATGATGAATTAGGAAGCAATACCTGCCAATAACCCAAAAAATAATAACAACACGCCTTACAGCAAACATTCACCTGCTGTAAGGCGTGTTGTTTTATAATGGCAAGGAGGGATGCCTTGCCGATAAAATCGGAATGTGTTTATGTAACTTTGCCGCCAACAAGAGCGGCAAAGCCTTTTGAAATTGTTTTATTTCAGTATCGATATTGCATCTCCGATGGTTTTTTCAAGCGCTTCTCGACCATACTTATCAACATCTGTTTTGCTCTTTTCTCCGTGAGTAAGACATCCTGCGCCACCGATACAACCGCCGACACAAGCCATTCCCTCGATGAAGTTACCGTCAAGAACACCCTTGTTCAGCTTTAGAAGTGCCATACGGCAGGCTTCTATACCATCGCATACAACCGGCTTTATTTCAAAGTCGATGTTTTGCTCCTTCATTGCCTGTGTTGCCGCATCGGTAAGACCTCCGCTGCGAGCAAAGATACGACCGAAGTAGGAAGCGTTATCAAGCACTCCTTCCTCAAGCGTTTCAATCTCGATATCACGGCTGTCAAACAGCGCCTGAAGCTCCTCAAAGGTGAGGACGGTATCCACATAGGGCTTAACCTCCTCAAGCTGTGCCTCTGCCTTTTTAGCGGTACACGGGCCAATGAAGATCACCTTTGCGTTAGGAGTTGTTTCCTTGATGTATTTTGCAAGCACTGCCATAGGTGACAAGTTATGCGAAATATGCTCCACAAGGTCAGGAAACGCCGATTTGATGTACTGTACAAATGCAGGACAGCAGGAGCTTGTCAGAAGTCCTTTTTCGGAAAGCTCTTTTGCTTCTGCCATGGCAACCATATCCGCACCGAGAGCTGCTTCGATAACATCGTGGAAGCCGAGCTTTTTCAGTCCTGTCACAACCTGCCCGAGCTTTGCATAAGAGAATTGGCTCGATATTGAGGGTGCAACAACTGCGTAAACCTTGTAGTTGCCTCCTCTTGTGTTTCTCTCGCTCTTTTTGAGTATATCGATAGCATTTACCATAAAGGATTTATCCATTATTGCACCAAAGGGACACTGATATACGCAAGCTCCGCACTGTATGCACTTGGAGTTATCGATCTTTGCTGCCTTTTCCTCATTCATGGAAATTGCTTTCACCTTACAAGCATTCTGACAAGGACGCTTGCGGCTTACGATAGCGCTAAAGGGGCAGACCTTGGCACACGCTCCGCATTCCTTGCACTTTGATTTGTCGATATGTGCAACATGGTTGTGGTCGAAGGAAATTGCTCCGAATTTGCATACATCATCGCAGCGATGAGCAAGGCATCCGCGGCAGGCGTTAGTTACTTCATAACCGCCAACAGGACATTCGTCGCATGCAATTTCGATTACCTCAATAATATTAGAGTTGTTTTTATCGCCGCCCATAGCGAGCTTTACACGCTCGCCGAGGATTGCTCTTTCTTTATATACACAACAACGCATCGTGGGCTCGTTACCGGGGACGAGCTTTTTGGGAATATCGATAATATTCTCAAGAAGCTTATCCTCCCACGCAAGGCGTGCTACTTCGCGTAGTACTTTATATTTCAAATGCTGTACTTTCGTATCAAATTTACGCATTTTACACCTCCATTAGAAATAACTTACCTTGATGCGTTTACCCATCTTCTTAAGGCAAGCGGACAATTCCTCGACCAGGTTCATTTTGATGTTGAAATTAATGGGAAGGTCAGGGTTCTGATGGGCGGGGTTTACTGCTCTGCCCACATAGAAGTTGATGTCCGTCGCTTCCTCAAACAAAAGTCGGCTGATCAAAGAAGCGCCGTCTTTCTTGAAATTCCAGTCCTCGTAGAGCTCGTTCTCTCCAAGGTAATCCTTGGCGTATTGAATGACCTTATTCATCGTGATAACGCCCTCGGTCACAAGATCAACACCCTCGATCTTGGCAATCGGAGGAACATCACTGCGCTCAAAGCTGAGGCTGACCTCAACTTGTTTGCCAAGATATTTTGCCGCAATAGACGAGGTGGTACCTCCGCAGATGATATGCTTTCCTTCTTTTGAAAAGAACAGCGACATCATGCGGTTTGCATCATCGCGGTTTGAAGGAGGGCCAAACAGAATGTTCATCGGCTCTCTCTTGCGAATCTTTACAACGCAAGCCGTGGTATCATCACCGGGCTTATGACCATAGAGCTTATCACACTCATCAACAAGCATTGTGGAAAGGTTCTTGGCTGTATAACCACCTGCAACGAGCGCCTGCATATAGCTTGCAATATCCTCGCGTTTCCAACCGAAGTTGTATTTGCCGCCCATGCCTGCGTGAGGACATCCGTCGCTCATGGCGATGAATACGTCATCCTCTTGCAGTTTAATTGTGGATGTGTATATTTTCTTGCCGCCGATATTCATTTCGGTTTTGGGATAATCATAAATATCGTAATCTCTTATAACGATTACGTGAGGATTATCATACTGAATGATCTCAGCTATTTGGTTATTCAACAAGTGAATGATAGTAAACGTGGAATATGCCACGCCTCGCACCGAGCATACGGGCAGAGTTGCAGCGATAGTAGACACGCATTCCTCAATAGGAAGCCCTGCCGCCATCATTGTTGAGATGATCTTGGAAGTCAAGGTGGAAAGGATGCTTGCCTTAACACCCGATCCAAGACCGTCTGCAAGCACGATTACGGTAGAAGTTTCATTTTCCTCTACGACGTCTACATGGTCGCCGCAAAGCTCTTCACCGACATGATTGATGCTTTTATATCCGATATCTGCACACAAATCATTCATCGCCGATAGACTCCTTCAGTTTAGTCAGAGCAATCTTGGTCTCTGCAGCGGTTTCGCCGAGCAAAGAAGCGATTTCCTGAACAATTCTCATCTGCTTTTCAACAACGGTATCGGCAACCTCAACCGCCTGCTTGTTGATCCTTGCGTTCTTTTCTCTCTCGGCTTCCTCGTCGGTAATATCACGCATAATGCCTATCAGCATACGGGAGTCGGGATCGTAAACAACAGTCTGTTCAACATACTTTTTGTATTCAGCAAGATATGTACGCTGGTCACGCACGCTTCTGCCGCTGTTTTTCACCTGTACAAATACGCTGGGGTCAAGAATTCGGACAACAGGCTCGCCGAGCACATCTGATGCCGCGCGGATATTCATGATCTTACGCGCTGCGTTGTTGATTTGCTGAACCTCAAGATTTTCGTTAAGAACGATAAGTCCGTTGGGCGTATTCTTAACGATGGTGTCCGAAAAGCTTTCAGCCTTATCCTTAAGGAATGGCAAGCACATAGAGCTTTCCGCCTTGCCTTGAATAATAGCGATAGCTTTCTCCCGGCAGGAATTATATCCGCAAGAGCCGCAGTTCAGCTCGTCTGAGGGTTTGAATTTACCCATCTGACGAAGAACGGTCATAATCTCGTTTTCGGAAGGCTGCATAAGCTTATGCTCAATCATGGTAAAATGCTTTTTGATCTCCACAGGAGCGGGCTGTGCGACATCAAAGTCGCGCTCGCCGGCGTAATCTGCAATGGTGATGAAATCCTTAATAGGAGAAGTGCTGTGATACTTTTCCATAACGGGACCGCCGATACAGCTGCCGACACAAGCTGACATTTCAATAAAGCATTTATGTATCTTTCCGCTTTCAATATCCTTGAGTGCGGAAATACAATTTTCAACACCGTCAAGTGCAATATAGGTATATCCGGGAACGTTTTGCGCCATTGTCTTAAGTACGCCTCCCGTTGTCGGGAAGAAGCGGGCACGGCTCTCGGGATTTTTATCCATCTCCTGTTCGAGCTCAATACGCTCGGCTTTCAGCCAATTGGTTAGCTCCTCAAAAGTAAGAACGGCATCAACAATTCCCTCGTAGTGTTCAGCCTCATCCTTCTTTGCAACGCAAGGACCGATGAATACGGTCTTTGCATTCGGTATTCTTTTCTTGATATCTGCGCAGTGCGCCTGCATAGGTGACATAACATCTGCGAGGTATTCAAGAGAGGAGGGGAAGTATTTTTGAATAAGCAAATTGACCGAGTGGCAACAGGAGGAGATAATAATATCTCTTTCCTCCTCACGGAGCATACGCTCGTATTCTGTCTTTACGATTGTTGCACCGATTGCGGTTTCCTCAACATCGAAAAAGCCAAGCTTTTTCAGTGCTCGGCGCATAGACTCTATTCCTACGCCTTCATAGTTGGCAATAAACGAAGGAGCGATGCTCACAACAACGGGATCACCGCATTGAAGAAGAACTCTTGCCTTTTCGGTGCTGTCGACGATTTCCTTGGCGTTTTGGGGACAAACAACAAAACAATGACCGCACAAAATGCACTCATTGCCGATGATATGCGCTTGGTTTCCCGAAAAACGAATTGCTTTTACGGGACAGTGACGGATGCATTTATAGCAATTTTTGCAGTTCGATTTTTTAAGTGTCAAGCAATTTGCCATAATCGTCACTTCCTTTCGTTTTCTATAACATCAAGTATATTCTTCTTGAAAAATTCTCTGAAGCTTTCTCTCGTCACGCCTACATGAATGTTATCGTTTACTTGAACGGTAACACCGACCCGGTTGCACTTTCCGATACAAAAGCTACCGGAAAGCACGACCTCATCATCGATATGATGTTCTTCAACGGCTTTCTCTAAAAGCTCAACAATATCCTGCGAGCCCTTGAGGTGGCAAGACGAGCCAACACAAACCTGAACAAACAACATATTTTTATACCTTTGCCAAAACTTCTTTAGCGAAGAACTCTCCTACATTCTCAGGGGTGACGGAATGGAAGGAGTCATTTACTGTTACGCATACGCCCTGCTGACACTTGCCCATGCAGAAGGTGCCGCCAAGCTCTACTTTTTCGCCGAGGTTGTTCTCGGATATCAAATACTGAAGCTGCTCTACCACCTGACGGGAACCCTTGATGTGGCAGGAGCTTCCGATACAAACTGTAATTTTAAGCATAATATTATACCTCACAATATTCATTATAATTTCTTGATTGATGCGAGGGGTTTCCCCGCATCAATCGTGGACTCTTAATAGATTACTGATAATCTACAACGCCGACCCAGCTCATAAGGAATTCGCGTTCTTTCTCGTTGCCCTTAACTGACTGTGAAGCAGCAACAATAGGCATCCATTTCTGAACATACTGCATTGCGGTATCACTCTTTTTGCAGAAGGTTTCAAGATAAATCTTTGCACCTTCGATATCTCCGTTCAGCCAGAACAAGAGATAAGTACGCGCCACATCGGCAGAGGCGTTGCCCTGTGTTGCGTGTGACCAGTCGAGAATGTAAGGCACACCATTCTCCGAAATAATGATGTTGGAGGGGTTGAAATCGCCGTGACATACCTTGTTGTGCTTGGGCATACCTTCAAGACGGGTATGAAGATCGTAACGTGTGGTAGCATCAAGCTCTGTTGCAGCTATCTTGCGGCTCATCTTGTCTTTAAGCTTGTTAAGAAGGGGACAGGTCTTTGCATGAACGCTCATCTGAAGGTCGACGAGAAGCTCAATGTATTCGCCCTTATTATCGGGGTTTTCTTCCATAAGCTGTGAAAGCGTCTTGCCTTTGATAAATTCGGAAACGATTGCCCACTTGCCGTCGATCATGGTAACCTCAAGCACCTTGGGAATGTTCAGACCGGTTTCCTCGATTCTTGCCTGATTGAGCGCTTCGTTAAGCACATCAGCTTTGGAATACTCTGCATTGAAAACCTTGATGGCTCTGTCGCCGTCGCGGTAGATTGTCTTATTGTTTCTTACTGCAATTACTCTATCAAGTTTCATTTGTATATCCTCCTTTAATTACGCCTTTTTGCCCTTGCGGTAGGGAGTCTTGATTGTATCGGGAGCCTGAACATCGATATTGGTTGCAGGCATCTCGGGCTCAACAAAGTGTTTGCCATAGTATGCGTTGAGATACATCTGCTTGAGCTCGCTCATAAGGGGATAACGGGGGTTGGCACCGGTGCACTGATCGTCAAATGCCTGTTCAACCATGTCATCGAGACGGTTAAGGAAATCATTTTCATCAATGCCGTAATCCTTGATGGTAGCCTTGATTCCAACAGTTGCTTTGAGGTCGTTGATAGCCTTGATGAGGTTTTCAAGTTTGTCCTCGTCGCTCTTTCCGCCGAGTCCGAGGTAATCGGCGATTTCGGCATATCTTGCGAGGGTGTGAGGATGATCATACTGGGAGAAAGTACCCATCTTAACGGGAGCCTCGCTGGCGTTGAAGCGGATAACCTCTTCGATCATAAGGGCATTGGCTACACCGTGAGGCAGGTGATGGAAAGCACCGAGCTTGTGAGCCATAGAATGGCAGATTCCGAGGAACGCATTTGCAAATGCCATACCTGCAATGGTAGCCGCGTTTGCCATCTTCTCGCGAGCTTCAACATCGGTCTGTCCGTTTTCATATGCTCTGGGGAGATACTTGAAGATGTTCTTAAGTGCCTGAAGCGCAAGTCCGTCGGTATAATCGGTTGCAAGCATAGCAACATAAGCCTCAACAGCGTGAGTTACAGCGTCAATACCCGAAGCGGCAGTCAATCCCTTGGGAGCGGACATATGGAAATCGGTATCAATAATTGCCATGTTGGGAAGAAGCTCATAATCAGCAAGAGGATACTTGACGCCGGTTTTTTCATCGGTAATAACTGCGAAAGGAGTGACTTCGGAGCCTGTGCCTGCGGAGGTAGGAATTGCGATGAAGTAGGCTTTTTCACCCATCTTGGGGAATGTGTAGACTCTCTTGCGGATATCGATAAATCTCATTGCCATATCCATAAAGTCTGCTTCGGGATGCTCATAAAGAACCCACATAATCTTTGCTGCGTCCATTGCGGAACCACCGCCGAGTGCGATGATGGTGTCAGGCTGGAATGCGCTCATCTGAGCCGCACCCTCTGTTGCGTTTGCAAGGGTGGGGTCGGGCTGAACATTGAAGAATGTGGTGTGCTGAATGCCCATCTCGTCGAGCTTGTCGGTGATCGGCTTTGTGTAGCCGTTCTGATAAAGGAAGTTATCGGTTACGATGAACGCCTTCTTTGCGCCTCTGACGGTTCTGAGCTCATCGAGAGCTACGGGGAGGCAACCCTTCTTTATGTAAACCTTCTCAGGTGTTCTGAACCAAAGCATATTTTCTCTCCTCTCGGCTACTGTTTTAATGTTAAGAAGGTGCTTAACACCTACGTTCTCGGATACGCTGTTACCACCCCAGGAGCCGCATCCAAGTGTGAGCGAGGGGG
>JAZSFD010000141.1:0-8454 GCA_045532035.1 Eubacteriales bacterium
TATTTTTTTCAAAAAAATCAAAAAAAGACTTGACAAACGATTGACCTTCTGTTATAATAGCATATGTTCCGAGTGAACGCGACAAAAATGTGCTGGTGTGGCTCAATGGCAGAGCAGCTGATTTGTAATCAGCAGGTTGGGGGTTCGACTCCCTTCACCAGCTCCAGGTTCTCGGCAGCAGTCGAGAATGTTTTGGGGGAATTCCCGAGCGGCCAAAGGGGGCAGACTGTAAATCTGTTGTCACTGACTTCGGTGGTCCGAATCCACCTTCCCCCACCAGAAAATAGGACAAGGTAAACTTGTCGGATTTTTTTATCCATTGATAAAGCACTTGTTTATCATCAGTCGTCAGGCTGCATCTTATCACACCGGAGGAATAACAGACACATATACAAAAACACGGAAAGCCTGCGCTTTCCGTGTTTTTTGATAATTATTCTTAATTCTCATAAAAGAATCGGGCGTTTTCCTCGCGGCAGACCTCAAGGATCTTGCTTGCCGCATCGTCAAATCGGAACATAGTGCCGAAATAATCTCCCAGATTTCCGCTTCGGGGTTGGATATATGTATTATTGAAGCTTTTGATCTTTTTGTCGCCCTCCCTCACAAAACGGACGATACCACCTGCACATCTGTCGAAGATGTTGCTGTGCGCGGTGAAATTTGTCGTTTCCTCGGGCAGTCCGAAGCTGTTGAAGAGCGCCGCTCCGTCCTGACGGCCGATGCTTCCCCAGCCAAAGCCTCCGCGCCTCAGGATGTTGTGATGGATGTTCGTGTTGCTGACCGTGCGTTTTGTTCCCTCTTTCGGGATGTTATAAAACTCTATCGACCAGTGGCAGAGCTCACACAGATTTCCGACATATTCGACATCGTTCATGTCGTAATCGTGATCGCCTGCCGAGCATTGATGGGTGATGGCAGTGTCATAGATCTGATATATCCAATTTCCGTTGATATAAAATCCGTTGCAGGCACAGGTCTCAACTGCGTTACCGTAACCCGACACTCTGGCTCCTGCATGTCCGTCAAGGATAGAGCCGCCGAGATAGGCGAAGATGCAGTTCTGCACAGTCACATTTTCACGGGTATGAAGCTCTGCAATGGCATGACAGCCGACAAATTTCAGGCACAGATTGTCAAAGACAAGATCTCTTTTCGCGTTTGCCGACGGGGTAACAAGGCAATAAAACTCCCCAAGCTCGATGGAATCATAAATCTCACCCGGGTTGCCCTTGTCGCAGTAAAGATAGGTGATGGCTTCATCAAGGTGACCGTAGAAGTCAAATTCCTTGTTCAGCTGCCAGGGGCCTTCATAACCGTCAAGTCCCACAACATGACGATAACACATGATCTCGTCATATTTTCCGATGACATCCGAATGGTTGATGGCGATCATGCCGACATTTCTTGTACACTCGGTGGTGTACCACACATTTTCATATTCGCTCTTCTGCCAGAGAGACGGATGCGCATAATTCCTTCTCGAACCATAAAAACGGGGCTTCATGCCGACTCCGTACGCCGAATAGGTGATGCCGCTGTGGGGCACACGGATGACACCGCGCCAGAGACCGCCGCGCTCAAAGAGAATGTTGCAGTTTTCGCAGACCGATTCGGGGTCATTTATCTTGTCAAGGGTCTTCCATGCGGTTTCGGGCGAAAGACCATCGTTTGAGTCATCACCGGAATTTGATACATAGAAGGTTTTCTTGCTCTTGTCATAAACACTTTCTGAGGTGATGATGTCGCGCTTCATTTTTTCGGCGATTTCGTCAATCCCGTTTTCATATTCGGCATAGGTGGTGATATTGCAGGCGTTGAGATCATCAATGGCGCCCACTGCAAGTCGTGCGGTGATCGGAAGATTTCTTTTCATATTTGTTTCTCCTTAAAAAAACGGCGGAGACGGTTCTTTCCGCTCCGCCGAAGCTTTTTACTTTGTAGGGGCTTTTATGTTGTTTACAACGGCGGTGTCGTTGTTGAGAATGACAATGGGAAGATCTTCAACAGTGTGCTCGGCTATCTTCTTTGCCACATTTTTGTCGGCGGTATAATATCCCGAATGGAAACCGCCAAGCGTTCCGCCCTCATTCTGGACAAGAATGTTCTGATCGAGGGTGAGATATTTGTCGCCGGGGCTTGAGATCATCATCACTCTGCCCTGCGAGCGGTCGATGATGTTGCGCTTTGCGATGAAGTTTGAGGTGTTTTCGGTGATGCCCGCCGAACAGAATGCGGTGGCTCCTCCGTGTCTTCCTCGGCTTCCCCAGCCGTAAGCGGTCATGCGGACGATATTGTTGTACATCTGGATATTGTCAACGATGCGTGTTGAGCCGTCGGTGGAATCGTGGTTGTAGTATTCAATGCCCCAGTGGCAGTATTCAATTACATTTCCGATGTATTCGACATTCTTTTGAATACATTCGCCGGTGGTGGGAGTGTATTGGTGGGTCACACCTGTGTCGTAGATCTGATACATCCAGTTGTTGTAAGCATACCAGCCGTCGCATCCGCCGTAGCTTTCAAAGGCATTGCCGTAACGGGTATCTCCGGAAAGAATTGAACCGCCGGCGTATGCAAAAATGCTGTTTTTGCAGGTGATGTTCTTTCTGTTACCCGTGCCGATAACATGACCGCCGTGGTATCTGAAGTGAAGATTGTCGATAACAATGTCATTGCCGGCGATGGCAACAAGACCGCCATTCGAACCTATCTCAATGGAGTCGAAGCGTTCACCGGGATTTGTCTTTGAATAAACGTAAAGTCTGCCGAAATAATGGAAGAACTGGAGATCCGCAGAAAGTGCCTCGGGAGTTTTGACTGTGGAATTCACATACTTTGTGCCGGTAATCTCATTATAATTACCCATTTTGTAATCGGAATTGAACACGATAACACCGACATCCTGAGAAAACATATCGGTGCACTGCCATACATTTTCATACTCTGTGACTTTCCAAAGCTCAGGGGCGGCATAGTTCTTGAGAGAACCGTAGAATCTCGGCTTTTCGCCCTCACCGTATGCCGAATAGGTGACACCCGAAACTGCATTGAATCTGCCTCTGAAAACAGCTCCGCGTTCAAAAAGAACACCATCGCCTGACTTGAGGACAGAATCGCCTGTCTTGGAGAGTGATTTCCATGCAGTCTCAGGTGATTTGCCATCGTTCGAGTCATCACCGTTGGGAGAAATGTAATATTTTGTGCCTGTGATTGTACAATAGTCTGATTCGCTGTAAACTATATTGTTGATCTGCCAGTCGGAAACAAGATCGATTCCGCTGATGGTGGCGAAATCATTTCCCTGTTTTGCAACATCATAAAGATGAATTATCTGCTCATCAAGAGTGACATTGCCTTCAAGCAGCTTAAAGTTGCCGCGGGTAACATCGCCGTCGATCTTCCAGAGCTCAGATCCGTCAACAGTTGCGGGATTTGCCGCCATAAGTATCTGCTCCTGTGCCCAGTGACCGACAGCATCCGAAAATACTGTGCCGCCGGCATTGCCCGTGGCTTTTCTTGAAAGCATACGGTTGATAATGGTGACGACCTCGGCGCGGGTTATGTTGTTATCAGGCTTAAAGGTGCCGTCTTCATAACCGCCGATAATGCCGAGATATCCTATCTCGCCGATGGATTTTGAATAAGGATGCGAGGAGGGAACATCCGAAAATTTCTTTTCGCCGAAATCTCTGGGGTTCATGAGTCGGATGACATTTCTTGCAATCTCAACAAACTCGCCGCGGGTGATCTTGGCGTTTGGATCGATGGAGGTGCCTGCGTTTTTGGTGACTGTGTCAAGATATCCGAGGTTTTTAAAAAGACCAACATAAGGCTCAAACCACGAACCTGCGGAAACATCTTCATAGGAAGATGTAAGTTTACCCTTGATGATGGCTTCATCGACCACAAGACGGCAGAGCATTGTGATGGCTTCTACTCTTGAAAGATTGTTCTGGGGCAGGAAGGTTCCGTCCTCATAGCCCGAAACATATTTTACGTATTCGTTAAGCTCAAGCTTGATGCCCGAAAGGATTTCAACCTCCGATCTGCCCTCTGCAACCGTGAAAATTCCGCCCGCGGGAGTGACGATCGTTCCGTTTACATTGATTTCCTGTGCGGGACAGCCGACCTCGTCATAAAAACCAAATCCGACAAGAGAAGTTCCGTCGAAAACAGGTTTTGCGATACCGCCCTTGCACTTGATGTAATAATCATATTCTGCGTCGGCGGTAAATGTAAGCTCGTCGTTTGAAATATAAATGATCTTTCCTGTGACAGAGTTGTTCTTGGGAGCCCCAACCTTTGAAGCAAAGGTGTCCTGAATTGTGACAACCGCGTTTCCGTTGACAGGGGCATATACTGTTTCACTTCCTGCCGAGACACTTGTAAAAGTACCGCCCGTGATATCAACAAAAACATTGCCGTTGACTGTACCTGTTGCCGAGCCTGCCACGACTGCGGTTTCAAACATACCATCAGAGATCTTCACACGGACATCTCCGTTGATGACAGAAGGAGTCTCGCTTGCACCGCCCGAGTATACAGTGTCATAATTGCCACCGTTAATGGTGATGAGAGTGTTACCGTCAACAGAAGCGCCGTCAGCGCTTATTGTCGCATATCTGCCCTCACTCAGAGTAACCGAAGAACCTCCTGCGCTTACCGAAAGAGCGGCAAGATATGTTCTGACACCTGTTTTGTAATCGGAGATGTAATAATGGGTATCAAAGCCCGATGTTGTCGAGAAGCTGTGACCGTTCGTGTTGATGACAAAGCCCTCCGGAGCTTCCATGGTCAGAAAATCAAGGACAAGATCTCCCTTGAGATCAAGGCTTGTCTTTTCGGCGGGGAACTTTAGACAGTTGGCAGTGTTTTTTGTTCCCACACCGATGACCGAAATCGGAGCTCTGCCCTCGATATCCGAGAAATCAGCCATGTTTATATTACCTGATATGACAATATTTCCGCCCTGCGCGCCGATGGCAACAAAAGCTTCGTTAAAGGTCTTGTAGGCGGTGTATGCCTTGCCTTCATAATTCATTCTGCCAAACGCCGCAACAAACGCCGTACGCTGACCGCCGACAATATTTATCTGCGGATCTGCGGCAAAAACGACAGGTACCAGCGACACAAGCATAAGCGTCGATATAACCAGCGCCAGCACACGAGAGAGAATTCTTCTTTTGTTTTTCATTTCACCTCCATTGCCGTGGGATTCGTATACTGATAATACTACGGCATGATAGTTCATTTTAGCATATAAAAACGCTCTTTGGGAAGTGTTTTTGTGTAATTTAATTCATTTTGTAACATCTCACAAATCAAATACCGTTTTTTGTGCATTTTGTCTTTTCCGTATTGACTTTCGTAATTGCCTGTGCTACAATATGTGAAGCAAAAATACAAGTTTGAGAGAGGTCAAATGATAAGAAAAGCAAAAAAAGAAGATCTGCCGCGTCTGCTTGAAATTTATGACATCGCCCGCGCTTTCATGAGGGCAAACGGAAACATGACACAGTGGAACGCGCAGTATCCCGGCATGGACGATCTTCCTTATGATATAGAAAACGGAAATCTTTATGTGGCACAGAACGATGACGGCAGGATATACGGTTGCTTTGCTATGATCGCAGGGGAAGATCCGACCTATGGCGTTATCGATGACGGAAATTGGTTGTCCGATACGCCGTATGCCGCTTTGCACAAGGTGGCAAGCGACGGCACGACACGGGGGTTTTTCACAAAATGTGTCGAGTTTGCGCGTGGTTTTCACAAGCATCTTCGGGTGGATACCCACAAGGACAACCTACCCATGCAAAAGGCAATCTTAAAAAACGGATTTTCCTTCCGCGGAATCATCTATCTTGCCAACGGCGATCCGCGGCGAGCCTATGAATGGGAAGAAAAATAAGTAATCAAAAAAAGCGAGTCTGCCGACTCGCTTTTTGTGTTATTTGTTTCTGATATATTCGTCAATCGCTTGTGCGGCATTTTTACCTGCACCCATGGCAAGAATGACAGTGGCGGCGCCTGTTACGGCATCGCCTCCGGCATAAATACCCTCGCGGGATGTGAGACCTGTTGCCTCGTCGGTGATTATTCCACCCCAGCTTTGGGTTTCAAGACCCTCGGTGGTAGCTTTGATGAGAGGGTTGGGAGAAGTGCCGAGCGCCATGATGACACAGTCAGCGTCGATAAGAAATTCCGAATCCTTCTTGACCACGGGTCTGCGTCTTCCCGAGGCATCGGGCTCCCCAAGCTCCATTTCGACACATTTTATACCGCATACGCTGAAATTCTTCGGATCGCGGCGGTCGTCAGGGTTATTGTAGCCGATTATTTCAATCGGGTTGCAAAGAGTCTTGAAAATGATGCCTTCTTCGATGGCGTGCTCCACTTCTTCGTGGCGGGCGGGAAGCTCCTCCATGCCGCGTCGGTAGACGATGTGCACCTGTGCGCCAAGTCTTTTTGCACAGCGCGCCGCATCCATTGCCACATTTCCGCCGCCCACGACCACGACATTCTTCGCGGTGGTGACAGGGGTATCGGCATCTTCACGGTAGGCTTTCATGAGATTGATTCTTGTCAGAAATTCGTTTGCAGAGAAAACACCCTTGAGGTTTTCCCCGGGAATGCCCATGAATTTGGGAAGTCCCGCACCCGAGCCGATGAAGACCGCCTCAAAGCCGTGTTCTGAAATAAGCTCATCGATAGAAATTGTGCGTCCGATGATAGTGTTGGTTACGATCTCAACGCCAAGTGCTTTAAGTCCGTCGATCTCTTTTCTGACGATATCCTTGGGGAGACGGAATTCGGGGATTCCGTAAACAAGGACGCCTCCCGCAAGATGTAGAGCCTCAAAAACTGTAACTGCATAGCCGTTTTTGGCAAGCTCGCCTGCACAGGCAAGGCCTGCGGGACCCGATCCGATGACAGCCACCTTGTGACCGTTTGCTTTTGGCTTTTCGGGGAGTGTGGGATTGTTCTTGTTGTGAAAGTCTGCGACAAAGCGCTCAAGTCTTCCGATAGCGACAGGTTCACCCTTGATGCCGCGTACACATTTGCCCTCACATTGATTTTCCTGGGGGCAAACTCTTCCGCAGACCGCGGGAAGACAGGTGGACTGCGAAAGGATCTCGAATGCCTTTTCAAAGTCACCCTTTGCTACCTCGGCGATAAATTCGGGAATGTGTATCTTCACGGGACAGCCCGAAATGCAGGGCTTTGTTTTGCAATTGAGGCAGCGCTGTGCCTCATCCATTGCCTGCTCGGGGGTATAACCGAGAGCTACCTCGTCGAAATTGGTGTTTCTGACATTCGGCTCCTGGGAGGGCATGGGATTTTTCTTAAGGGACATATTAGGCATTATTCCTGCACCTCCTTTTTGAAGAGATTACAGGTCTGCTCGCGTTTTCTTTCTTCAAAATCTTGGTATTGAGAGCTTCTTGCCATTGCCTCGTCAAAATCGATGAGATGACCGTCAAATTCAGGACCGTCAACGCAGGCAAAAAGAGTTTTTCCGCCGACAGTAAGTCTGCAACAGCCGCACATACCGGTGCCGTCGATCATGATTGGGTTCATGGAGGCTATGGTTTTTATCGAATATTCCTTTGTGAGGGCACAGACGAATTTCATCATGACAAGGGGACCTATTGTGATGACCTCGTCATATTTTTCGCCCGATTCGATAAGGGCGCGCAGAGCATCGGTGACAAGACCTTGTTCGCCGAACGATC
Organism: Eubacteriales bacterium; assembly: GCA_045532035.1. Classification (GTDB taxonomy): domain Bacteria; phylum Bacillota; class Clostridia; order Oscillospirales; family CAG-382; genus UMGS1052. Next base: position 7,740 of record JAZSFD010000141.1, read on the forward strand.
CGTCGTCGCTCATCTTTTTGACAAGGGTGCTGTTTTCGTCAAATTCCTTTTCGAGAATGACAAGATCACGGCTTCTGAAACCGATGACCGAATGTACCTCGCAACCGAGAGAATGGAGCTTTTTTGCGACAGGCAATGCAATTGCACATCCGACGCCTCCACCTACGACTGCGACTTTTTTGAGTCCGTCGGTCTCTGTGGCACGGCCCAAAGGCCCTGCAAAATCACAAAGGAAATCTCCCTCGTTCATATGTGAAAGCTTGTTTGTGGTGGCGCCGACGATCTGGAAAATGATCGAAACAGTACCTTTTTCTCTGTCATAATCGGCGATGGTCAAAGGGATGCGTTCGCCATCATCGTCTGTGCGCAGAATGACAAACTGACCGGGCTGAGCCTTTTTTGCCACAGTGGGAGCGTCAATATCCATCCGCACAACGGTGGGGTTGAGAATTTCTTTTTTGAGGATCTTATACATATAATTCTTCCTTCTTAAATAAGCATAATAATATTTTACCCCAAATGCCGAAAAAATCAAGGGTTTCGTGTGCATATTACGAAAAAAACAGAATAATCACCACAAATGAAGAGATTTTTTTGAAAAATATATGCAAAAAGCGACATAAGAAAAACACTTCTTGCACGAATCGGTTAATTGTGGTAGAATAGATTTAACTTAAGTTAAATCTATTCTACCACAATTAACCGATTCGTGCAA
>JAZSFD010000145.1:0-2391 GCA_045532035.1 Eubacteriales bacterium
AATGCTCTTTTATGCAACGCCTCATCCGTCAGCCTACGGCTGCCACCTTCTCCCACCGGAGAAGGCAAAGCGAAAAATCCGATCACATTCTCGCCTTCTCCTGTAGGAGAAGGGGGACCGCGCAAGCGGTGGATGAGGAGTAATTAATGATACCTTATAACAAAAACCTTGTACCAAATGCGAGAGCGTTACGAAAAAATATGACACCCGAGGAAAAACATTTGTGGTATGATTTGTTGAAACGATTGCCGTACAATGTTAAACGTCAGAAAAATATTGAAAACTATATTGTGGATTTTTACATAGCAGAAAAGAAAATTGTTATTGAAGTAGATGGCATTCAGCACCTTTCACCTGAAAATAAGCAGTCTGATGAAAAACGAGATGCTTGCCTTGCATCATGGGGAATCTCGGTTCTCCGTTATTCAAACGACAGTATACGATATTATTTTGAGGATGTTGCAGAAGATATTTTGAAAAAACTTGATTTGGATTTTTCCGATCTCAAACCGCTATTGTAACAGCGCTTACCTTCTCCTGCGGGAGAAGGGTGACCGCTCAAGCGGTGGATGAGGAGTAAAAACAAAAAAGACGAAAGGAGGCGCACGATGCCGAAATTCAAGCCCGACGATCCCGTCACAAAGCTTTATGGCGTAAGCGAAGCACGCGCAAAGCTGCTCTCAAACCTTGAAATCGAAACGATCGACGACCTTGTGCGTCATTATCCCCGGGGATACGAAAACCGCGGAATGACAAAAAAGGTCTGCGAGCTTGTACCCGGCGAGATTGCCTCCTGTATTCTCGAGATATCCTCGCCTCTTTCAAGCGCCCGTATTTCCTCAAAGCAGGGACGCGCCATGACGGTGCAAAAAGTTGTGGCACACGACGAAACGGGAAGCGTCCACATGACCTTTTTCAATCGTGATTTTCTCAAAACCACCCTTGTCACAGGGCGGAAATTCCGATTTTACGGTCCTGTTGGCGGAAGCTTTCTTTCGCCGCAGATGCTTTCTCCCGCATATGAGCCTTATTACGAAAATGCGGTTCTTGACAATCTCGTTCCCATTTATCCTCTCACAAAGGGCATCACCTGCAAGATGCTTTCGATGCTTGTGAAGCAAGCGCTTGAAGCTTACAAAAATGTCGAAAGCCTGCCGTCGGACATCATCGGAAAATACGGTCTTATGGGTCTTTATGATGCTCTTTGCGCCATTCATTTTCCGTATGACTCCGAAAAAATGAAAAAAGCGCGCCAAAGGCTTGCTTTTGAAGAGCTTTTGCTCTTTCAGCTGCGTTTGCGCGCTCTAAAAAACCGCAACAAAAAAGGCAGAGCCATAAAGCTTTGCCGTCCTGATATGACCCCATTTTTTGACAGCTTTGACTATGAGCTCACGGGAGCACAGAAAAACGCCGTCGAAAACATCGTTTATGACATGACCCGCAGCAAGGCTCAGAACGAAATGAGCCTTGTGCGTGAATACACCGCTCCCATGTGCCGACTTGTTCAGGGAGATGTGGGCAGCGGAAAAACGATAGTTGCCGCCGCGGCAGTTTATGTCTGTGCAAAAAATGGCTGTCAGGCATCCCTCATGGTGCCGACAGAAATTCTTGCCGAGCAGCATTATGCCTCACTTCTTCCTCTCATGGAAAAGCATCATATCGTAACTGCGCTTCTGACAGGAAGCACAAAGGCGGCAGAAAAGAAAAAAATTCTTTCCGCCCTTGCTGACGGAAAGATCGATCTTATCATCGGCACTCATGCTCTTATTGAAGACAGCGTTGTTTTCAAAAATCCGGGTCTTGCCATAACCGACGAACAACACCGCTTCGGGGTGAAGCAGCGCGACAAGCTTTCGGGAAAGACCGCCGTTTCGGACGACGGCGAAAGCATCATCCCCCATATGCTTGTTATGTCGGCAACACCTATTCCGCGCACCCTTGCGCTTATCCTTTACGGAGACCTTGATATCAGCATTATTGATGAGTTGCCCCCCGGCAGACAAAAAGTCGACACCTTTGCCGTCGGAGAATCGATGAGAGAAAGAATATACAAATTTATCGAAAAGCTGGTGGCGGAGGGCAGGCAGGCATATATCGTCTGTCCGCTGGCAGAGATGAACGGCGAGGAGATGTCCGAGGAAATGTATGAATCGGGGCTTAAATCCGCCGCCGAATACTGCGAAAAGCTCAAGGCTGAGGTTTTTCCCCGTCTTCGCATCGATTTTGTTCACGGCAAGATGAAGCCTTCCGAAAAAGACAAGATCATGCGCGCCTTTTCGTCGGGACAGACAGATATTCTTGTTTCAACAACAGTCATCGAAGTCGGCGTGAATGTTCCGAATGCCGCTTTGATGGTCATTGAAAATGCCGAACGCTTCGGGCTTTCTCAGC
>JAZSFD010000044.1:0-8297 GCA_045532035.1 Eubacteriales bacterium
GACAGATCGTTTCGGGTATTGCAAAGTGCTACGCTCCGGATCAGCTTGTTGGCAAAAAGATTATCCTTGTTTCCAATCTTAAGCCCGCAAAGCTTCGCGGTGTTGAAAGCAATGGTATGCTTCTTGCGGCAGGCTGTAAGGACGAAAACGGAAATGAGACCATAAAAATCAGTTTCCTTGATGACAGCATTCCCGAAGGTAGTGTAATCAGATAAAAGTTGTTTTGTGCTATAAATCAGTCACTCTGTTAATTAAATAATTAATGATAGAATGGTAAAATGTATGAAGATATTTGATTCTCACGCACATTACGATGACGAAAGATTTGACGATGTAAGAGATTCTGTTCTTGAGGAGCTTATCCGTGATTGGGATGTTGGTGTGATAGTCAATGCCGGAGCATCTCTTTCGTCTACCGAAAGCTCGAAGATTTTGTCTGAAAAGTACGACCAAGTATATTTCGCGGCGGGAGTTCATCCCGAATCAGCCGACACCGATTCAAAGTGTGCGGAATGGCTGGAAATTGTGGCGGAGAGTGCAAAGCATCCAAAGTGCGTAGCCATAGGTGAGATAGGTCTTGATTACTATTACGGCAAGGATACAGCAGAAATTCAAAAAGAAGTTTTTGCGAAACAAATGGAGCTTGCCGATAAAATGTCCATGCCGGTTGTTATTCATGACAGAGAAGCTCACTCGGATTGTCTTTCGATTATATCGGATTTTTCAAATGTTTACGGCGTTTTTCACAGTTATTCGGGTTCTTTTGAAATGGCGAAAGAGCTTGTAAAACGCGGTTGGTACATTTCGTTCAACGGCATCCTTACTTTCAAAAATGCAAGAAAGACCGTCGAAGTTCTTGAGGGATTGAACAGACTTGAAGACGGAAGGTATCTTGACAGAATACTTGTTGAGACCGACTGTCCATATCTTGCGCCTGTTCCTTTCCGCGGCAAAACAAATCACTCGGGCTATATAAAGTATGTTGCTGAAAAGGCAGCTGAAATACTTGGCATCAGGCCTGAGGCTTTTTGCGAACTCACATATAAAAACGCCTGTAAGTTTTACAGGCTTGAGGACAGATTATGATTAAAAAAAAAGTGCTGGTTGTCACAGGCGGATCAAGAGGAATTGGTTCGGAGATTGCTTTTCAGGCGGCGCAAGCAGGATATTTTGTTGTTGTTAACTACAACAATTCTGAAGATGCGGCAAATGCTTTGTGCAAAAAAATCGGTGAATTTGGTGGCGAAGCGATCTGTGTCAAAGCTGATGTCTCGGATGAAATTCAGGTCAATGAGTTTTGTAAAAAAGTTCATGAAATGTGTGGCGGAGCAGATGTTCTTGTAAACAACGCCGGAATTTCATCCTTTTCGCTGTTTACCGATATATCGACAGAACTGTGGGATAAAACCTTTGACATCAATGTAAAAGGTCAGTTTCTTGTAACGCGTGCGTTTTTACCTGCCATGATCCGCAGAAAGCAGGGAAGTATCATTAATATTTCTTCTGTTTGGGGGATAAGCGGTTCTTCATGCGAAGTTCATTATTCGGCATCGAAAGCTGCGGTCATCGGCATGACAAAAGCTTTGGCCAAAGAGCTTGGACCTTCGAATATCCGTGTAAATTGTGTGGCGCCCGGGGTTATTGATACAGAAATGAATAAAGCTCTGTCCGAGGAGGATATAAAAAATCTTGCCGATGAAACACCCCTTTGTCGTGTTGGTTCTGTATCAGAGGTTGCAAAAACTGTGTTGTTTCTTGCGTCTGATGATGCATCGTTTATAACAGGTCAGGTCATAAGTCCCAACGGCGGATTTGTTATATGACTTCTATAAGGAAAGGAAATAATTATGGCTAAAAAATATGATATTGCCGCGTTTATCTGGCCTTCTTATACAGGAGATGAACCTCGTTCTCGAATTTTCTGGCCTGAGGGCTATGGCGAATGGCAGACAGTCAAAAGCGCTGTCAAAAAACACCTGATCATGATTGGCCAAGAAAACCGCTTTGTGGATATGTCAATGAGGCTGATCCATATGTTATGGAAATGGAGATAAAGGCTGCGGTTGACCATGGTGTAAATGTGTTTATTTATGACTGGTACTGGTATGATAACAGACCTTTTCTTGAACAGTGTCTTAACAACGGTTTCCTTAAAGCAAAAAATAACAATAAAATGAAATTTTTCCTTATGTGGGCAAACCACGACGCCAACACCTTGTGGGACAAGAGGGTTGTAGGCACTGACGGGGAATCTGTCATTTGGCAAGGTGCTGTCGGACGCGAACAGTTTGAATACATCGCAAAGCGCATCACCGATATGTATTTTTCAAAAGATAACTATTACAGAATTGATAACAAGCCCGTGTTCATGATCTACGAATGCGAAAACTTTGTAAACGGTCTTGGTGGTATCGAGCAGGCGCACGATGCTCTTGATTGGTGGCGAAATTATGCAAAAGAGCAAGGGTTTAACGGAGTACATTTCCAGCTGACTTGCCGTGGCCATCATTCGCTAAATGTTACAGGTGTTGACGGAAATTCAAAAAAGCTTTCCTCAAGGGAATTTGTTACACAGATCGGATTTGATTCCACAACGCATTATCAGATGGTTCATTTCACTCCCATTGAGGGCAGGGATTTTCTTGATATTTCTGATGATGTGAGGAAAGAATGGGCAAAGATGGAGGATTTCTACGGAGTTCCGTATTATCCTCATGTTTCTATCGGTTGGGATAACAATCCGCGATATAATAAGTATTTATCTAATGTTTGCAAAAACAACACACCCGAGAACTTCAAAAAACTCCTTTATGATGTAAAGAAGTTTTCTGATGAACACAACGAGGTTCCACTCATAACAGTCAACAGCTGGAATGAATGGACTGAAACCAGCTACCTTGAACCAGATGATCTTTATGGTTACGGATATCTCGAAGCTATAAAAGAAGTGTTTGGCGATATGATAATTCCGGCTCTAAAGAATATGTTCTCACGGGCAGCTCTGCCAAGGACTATATGATCGCGCTTTATGAACAGAGCGCAACTCTTGATTCCGAAGCTATCCGCAGAGGTGTAGATACTGTTTCGGACAAGATCAAGAGCGATATCCTCAGCACTACCGACAATCTCTACCTTACAGGCAAAAAAGTTATTTATGTTTCCGAAAAGAACGGAAATGATGCAAACGACGGTCTTACCCCCGAGACTCCTATCAAGACCATCGGTGCTATTGCAAATTACAAGTTCCTGAGAAATGCGGCTGTTCTCTTTGAACGCGGCGGAATCTATCGCGGACAGATCATTGTGGCTCCCGGCACCTATTATGGCGCATACGGTACAGGTCCTAAACCGATTCTCATGCAGTCCAGACGCAATTATGCCGATGAAGCTCTTTGGGTAGAAACAGAATATCCCAATGTATATAAGTGCACCGAGCTTCTCACAAATGTTGGTGTTATCGGCTTTGACCATGATCTCTTTGACTATTCTGATGCCTCGTACGATGAGACCTACGGCCTTATCATGAACAAAGACGTCCTTGGCTTTGCCGGTGTTTCCGACATGGATACCGATCTTCAGTTCTATTCTGAGTTTATAAACAATGATATCAATCAGGCTTGCACACTTTATCTCTATTCTACTGAAGGAAATCCCGGAAAAAGATTCAAATCAATCGAAATCGGTGAAAAATTTGACATCATCGATGGTACTCCCGTCAATGTAACCTGTTGACAACCTTTCCTTCAAGTTCACCGGCGCTCATGCCATTGGTGTAAACGGTGCTACTAAATTCCTTGTTCAGAATTGTGTTTTCTCGTGGCTTGGCGGTTCGATCCTTACCCTTAATTTCGGCACAAGCAAAGCTCCCGTAAACTATGGCAATGCTGTCGAAACCGGCACCTGCAACGGTTACTACGTTTAAAACAACTGGATGTATCAGATTTATGATACCGGTCCTACACATCAGGTTTCAAATGGATCCGGAAACTATGTTCAGAGAGATGTGAGATATATCGGAAATCTTATTGAATATGTGCACTGGGGTATTGAATTTTATAACACTCCAAATCCCGGCGATGAAGAAAAGAGACTTACAGATGGCGTTTATACAGCATATAACATCTGCAGATATGGCGGATATGGTTGGGGATCGATTGTAAGAAATCGTCAGACCAGCGCTCAGCTTTATTCGGGACACGCACTCGGTGTCAACAAGAACCAGCATACCGAATATAATGTCTTTGACCGAAGCGCAGGAAATCTCATAAGACTTTTCAGTGCATCAACAGAGTTCCTTGATAAGAACATTTACATCCAGACTCTCGGCGGACGTCTCGGAGATCTAAAAGGTACGATCAATTCTAAATGTGATTATGATTCGGCTTATTCGATCCAGAAGCATCTTGGCGATAACAATGCAGTTGTTATCGTGATTGATCCCGAAAAGGAAGATCCCAAGCAGTACAATAAGTGATAAAAATATCCCCACAAGAATTTCTTGCGGGGATATTTGTGTATGTCAGATTATAAAATCAAGACAGCTTCTGTGGGAAACAAAAGGCCTGACTTTGGTATTTGCAACTTCCACATGATCCGGATGCTTTGCATAAGCTTTGAGGGCGTCCTCATCGATAAATGTTGAATCAAGCATCAGATCGCAGGTTGAGCTTACAAGCCCTTCTGTATAGACTTTGATCTCGCAAAGACCGTCTATTTTATCAATAAGGCCTTCAAGTCCTTCTTTGATTCCCTTCTTGATGTTTTCTTTTTGTTCAATGCTGAATTCTTCTTTCAGATTCCATAAAATAATGTGTTTTACCATAATTTACACCTCCATTTTTGTAAGTATATCATCATTTTCAAAAAAAGTCAACTTTCACGATTGTTGTAACATTAACAACATTTTATTCGCCAAATCTATTGAAAAATGTGATCTGATGTGATAAAATATATGCATTATTTGTGTTTAGAGGAGATTTCCTATGAAAAACAGTATCAATTATTCTTATGATCAGCTTAAAAGATTTTGCACCGACGCTTTTATCAAGTTCGGATTCAACAAAGAAGAGAGCAATATCATTGTCGATGTTCTTCTTACTTCCGATATGTACGGCATAGAATCTCACGGTATGCAGAGGCTTGTCCGTTATCACAAGGGAATCGAAAAGGGGCTTATCAAAATCGATGCAAAACCCGAGGTTGTCTTTGAAACACCCGTTTCGGCTGTTATTGAAGGTAATGACGGTATGGGTCAGCTTCTCGGCCATAAGGCCATGAGCATTGCTATTGAAAAAGCAAAAAAAGTTGGTATGGCGGTCGTTACTGTCAGAAATTCCAATCATTACGGAATTGCCGGATATTATGCAAAAATGGCTTGCCGTGAAGGACTCATAGGTATGTCGATGACAAACTCCGAGGCTATCATGGTGCCTACCTTCGGAAGACTTGCAATGCTCGGAAGCAATCCTATTGCAGTGGCAATGCCCGCAGAACCGTATGATTTCTTCTTTGACTCATCCACAACTGTAGTAACAAGAGGAAAACTTGAGATTTATAACAAACTCCAGAAGCCTCTGCCGGAAGGTTGGGCTCTTGATGCCAACGGCAAGGGTACGACTGATGCGGGCGATGTCCTTAAAAATATTGTCGCAAAAGCAGGCGGTGGTATCATGCCCCTCGGTGGAGAATTTGAACAGACGGGCAGCCACAAGGGCTATGGATATGGTATGTTCTGTGAAATATTCACATCTATTCTTTCTATGGGTCTTACTTCGAATCACACCCACATCGGAGGAAAAGGAGGCACTTGCCACGGCTTCATAGCTATCAATCCTGCTGTGTTTGGCGACCCTGAGGCGATTAAACAGCACCTTTCAACGCTTCTGCGCGAGCTCAGAGAATCTCCCAAGGCTGAGGGGGCAGACAGAATTTATACTCATGGCGAAAAGGAAGTCTTTGCTTACAAGGACAGAATGGAAAATGGTGTTGATGTAAATATCAACACAGTTGCCGAAATGGTTGATCTTTGTAACTATCTTGGCATGGATGTGGAAGAATACCTCGGAGCAGAAGCGAAGGAACTTACCCTTCGCAAGAGCTCATATGATATGTAATTGATAAGAAAGGAATACGAAATGGATATTAAAGCAGAAGCGCTCAAAAAGCATTATGAATGGAATGGTAAGATTGAAGTTGTTTCAAGAACTCCCGTTAAGAATCGCGAACAACTTTCGCTCGCATATACTCCCGGTGTAGCGGAGCCTTGTCTTGTTATACAAAAGGACATAAATAAGTCTTATGAGCTTACAAGAAGAAACAATCTTGTTGCTGTTATCACTGATGGTTCTGCCGTTCTAGGACTTGGTGATATCGGCCCTGAAGCAGGTATGCCTGTTATGGAGGGCAAATGCGCTCTCTTTAAGGAGTTTGCCGATGTGGATGCTTTCCCGCTTTGTATCAAAACTCAGGATGTGGATGAATTGGTCAGAACAATTTATCTTCTTTCGGGAAGCTTCGGAGGAATCAATCTTGAAGATATTGCGGCTCCCAGATGTTTTGAGGTAGAAAGAAGACTTAAAGAGATTTGCGATATTCCTGTTTTTCATGACGATCAGCACGGAACAGCCATAGTTGTCGGTGCAGCTCTTCTCAACGCTCTCAAGGTTGCAAAGAAAAATGTTAAGGATATCAGATGTGTAATCAATGGTGCAGGCTCGGCAGGTACTGCTATTGCAAATCACCTTATGAGACTCGGTGTTTCGGAACTTATTATGTGTGACAGGTTCGGTATTATCTGTGAGGGAGATGGAAGTCTCAGTCCTGCGCATAAGGAACTTGCCGCAGTTACAAATAAGAATCACCTAAAAGGCACTCTTGCCGATGCCATGAAGGGTGCCGATGTTGTTATCGGTGTGTCTGCTCCCAATATTATTACCAAGGAAATGGTGGCTACAATGGCAAGCGGTTCAATCGTGTTTGCTATGGCAAATCCCGTGCCGGAGATTCTTCCCGATGTTGCAAAAGAGGGAGGAGCCCTTGTTGTAGGTACAGGAAGATCCGATTATCCCAACCAAATCAATAATGTTGTAGCCTTCCCGGGCATTTTCAGAGGAGCGCTTGACGTTCGTGCAAGCGACATAAATGACGAGATGAAGATGGCGGCATCTTATGCTATTGCAGGACTTGTTGATGACAGCGAGCTTAATGCTGAGTACATTCTTCCCATGGCGTTTGATGAAAGAATCGGAAAAACCGTTGCCGCCGCCGTTGCTGAAGCGGCGAAGAAAAGCGGAGTTGCAAGAATTTAATCAATTTTACTCTTGAAAAATGTCGATTTATGTGTTATACTACTCTCACCGACATTTCTTCTCGGTAGTAATAACACGGAGGCGTTTGTTTTGATGAATATAGTATGCTTGGATCTTGAAGGGGTTTTGGTCCCGGAAATATGGATAGCTTTTGCAGAAGCCAGCGGCATCCCGGAACTGAAGAAAACAACAAGAGATGAGCCTGATTACGACAAGCTGATGAAATGGAGACTTTCGATTCTCAAAGAACATAATCTTGGTCTGAAAGAGATTCAGAAGACGATTGCGACTATCAATCCTGTGCCTGGAGCTAAAGAGTTTTTGGACAAGCTTCGTGCACAGACTCAGGTTATTGTAATCAGTGATACTTTTACTCAGTTTGCTACACCTTTGATGGAAAAGCTTGGATGGCCTACAATTTTCTGTAATTCGCTTGAGGTTGGCGAAAATGGTGATATTACAGGTTATAAGATGCGCATTGCCAATTCGAAAGTTAGCACTGTCAAAGCTTTGCAGTCTGTCGGCTATGAAACAATAGCGGCAGGCGACAGCTACAACGACCTCGGAATGATTAGGGCAAGTAAGGTGGGATTCCTTTTCCGCAGTACCGATCAAATAAAATTCGACAATCCCGATCTTGATGCTTTTGATAGCTTTGACGATCTTTTATCAGCAATTGAAAAAAGTTTTTGACCGATGACCGGGGCGTTTGCCTCGGTCATTTTTTTATTGTTTTCTTGAATAATTTACCTATCAATTTGGAATAATATTTCGGAAAGGGAATTTTGCACACTTTGATCTTTGCTTGTCGACTTTTTTTGTCTAAATGTGACAAAAAGCATTTTTTGCAAAAAAAGTACTTGACAAAGCGAAGAGAATGTGGTATTCTAATAAAGCTGACCGCGAGAGCGTGGTTAGAACGGACTTTGAAAATTGAACAACGAAAGACGAGAAGTAGAAAGAACAACTCGTTAATTCCAAAGAGAAGTA
>JAZSFD010000138.1:0-8786 GCA_045532035.1 Eubacteriales bacterium
AAGCACGCCGACATTCTCCGTCCCAAGTTTGAGGCGGTGCTCGAAATGCTCGAAAAGGAGCTTTCAGTCTGCGGCGTTGCAAAATGGTCAAAACCCTGTGGAGGCTATTTTATCAGCCTTGATGTCCTTTCGGGCTGTGCGAAGAAGACAGTTGAGCTTTGTGCAAAGGCGGGTGTCAAGCTTACCGGCGCAGGTGCAACCTTCCCTTACGGCGTCGATCCCGAAGACAAAAACATCCGAATCGCCCCCTCTTTCCCTCCCGTTTCCGATCTTCTTTCGGCAATGGAGGTGCTTTGCATCTGTGTGAAGATGGCTGCTGTCGAAAAGCTTCTTGAAAAATAAATCGATAAAATAAGAAGTGCTGTAAAAAACTCTGTTTTTTTACAGCACTTCTTGGCATTTTGGCACAAATCTCAAGCCATTGTTTCAAGCATCTTTTCGGTCACTTCATATCTCAAAGGCTTGCCGGCGGCATAAAGCTTGTATTCCCGGAGCATAAATTCCGCCATTCTGTGGGTCTCGTCGCCTGCGCTTCCCGCAATGTGAGGCGTGAGCACCACATTCTCGAGAGAATAAAATGGATGCCCTGCAGGGGAGGGTTCGGGGTATGTCACATCAAGCACTGCAAAGCGGTTCGGCTCCTCTTGCAGGGCTCTGCAAAGATCCTCCTCGACCACCTGTGCTCCGCGTCCTGTGTTGATGAAAACACCGTTTGCGGGCATTTTGGAAAAGAGGGAATAATTTAACATTCCGACGGTCTGCGGATTGTTGGCAAGATGGTTGGAAACAACAACACATTCCGAAAAAATCTCTTCAAGGCTTGTTTTTCTGACTCCGAGCTCTGCGGCTTTTTCGTCGGGTAAAAACGGATCGAAAACAAGCACCTCAAGCTTATAAGCCTGAAGCATTTTGATAACAAGCTTTCCGATCATGCACGCTCCGATGATTCCGACCTTCTGACCATGGTTTCCGCGGAAGCTGAAGAAATGCTTTTTTGCGCCTTCTCTGTCACATTTCTTTTCAATAACCGAGCTTCCGAAAAAGCCCTTGTTTGCAAGAATGATCTGAGCTACCGTGTATTCGGCCACAGGCACTGCGTTTGCTGCCCAGGCGCTGAAGACTTTCACTCCCGATGCCAAGAATTCTCTTGCAAACTGCTGCACCGATCCCGCGGCGTAAAAAACACATTCGAGAGACGAAAAGCTTTTTACTTCATCGACAGTGAATTGCGGCATTCCCCAGGTGGAAAAAATGAAAACTATCTCTTTTTTGTCAGAAAGAGAAAGAAGCTCGTTTTTGCTGTAAATGGTTTTCAGGTCGAAAAGCTCTTCAAGCTCTTTTTTTGTACTGTCCGAAAAAACCTTGTCAATATTGTTCTTTGATTCTGCAAAAAGCACGGCTTTTTTCTTTTGCATGGTTTTTCTCCTTTGTCAGATTTTTCCTTTGCTGAAATAGAATCTGTCGTTTTTGGCGTAAACCGAAAGCACAACTCCGATGGCAAGATAGTTGCCGAGTATCGACGAGCCGCCATAGCTTAAGAAGGGGAGGGTGATGCCGATGACAGGCAGCATTCCGAGACACATTCCGATGTTTTCGATTATCTGATATGTCAGCATTCCGGCAACACCTGCACAGATTAGCGCGCCCGACATTTTATCGGCAGTGATCGAGTTCATGAATATGCGTATAACAAGCGCCGCGAGCAGCAGGATCACGACTGCCGCACCGATAAAGCCGAATTCCTCGGCGATGACGGCAAAGATCATGTCGGTCTGCTTGGCAGGCAATAATGACGGCACCGACTGTGTCAGATGGCCTTTTCTGTAGCCTGCGCCGGTGATGCCTCCCGAGCCTATGGCGGTCTTGCTTTGTATTGCCTGATAGCCCTTGTCGGCAGGATCAAGCTCGGGATTGAAGCCGACGAGCAGTCTTTCTTTTTGATAATCCTTCAGATTTGCAAAAATGATCGGTGCCGCGGCAAGCCCCACAACTCCCGCTCCTGCAAAATACCATCCCGAAAGCTTTGCGGCAAAGAGCATGACAAGAGTGATGGCAATATATACCGTTGCCTGACCGAGGTCCTTTTCAAGAAGCACAAGACCGATAATAAGCCCTGCGTGAAGCAGAAGACCGAAAATTGTCTTGATGTGGTTGATGCGGTGCTTTACAGCATCGAGGTGTGCGGCAAAGGTAATAATGAAAAGCACCTTTCCTATCTCGGCGGGCTGGATACCAAAGGAGCCGATGCGGATCCAGTTATGGTTTGTATCTCCGCCCCCGTCGGCACCTGTTCCGAATACCGCCGTCACCGCAAGCATTATGACATTAAGGATCAGTATGATCTTGTAATGCTTTGTGAGAATGTCATAATCGATGTATGTAAGTCCGAGCATCAGGCAAAAGCCGATGACCGTCATGGCGATCTGCATGAAATCAAAGCGCGCAGAGCCTTTTGTGAGGGTGGCGCTGTGTACCGCAAGAATTCCGATGCACGAAAGAATTGCGACGGTTATGAGAAGGGCATAGTCGATGTGGCTTAAAAGCTCTTTTATTTCCCGATACAGCTCTGTTGCCTTTCCGTTAAGCCTGCCTTTTGGAAGTGTCGGATCCTTTGGTGCGGGTTTCAGAACCATGGAACGGCGGGCCTTGCGCGTGTTTCTCGGATCGGTGGTCATGATTCCGCTTTCGCGCTTCAGCCTGTCGGCTTCGATGGGCGAATAGAGCCTGCGAGCCTGCTTTGTCACTGTTTTTTTCAGATCGTCGGGGCGTTTTCCCGAGCCTGTTTTTACGGTGTATTTTTTTGCGGCGGAAAGTGAAGAAAGCTGTGCTTTTGATGCCGGAGCTTGGGGCTTCTTTTTCTTTTCTGCTTCGTATGAACCGCTTTTCATGGCACAAAACCCTCCTTTTTACAGATATTATAAATAGTATAACACAAACTCTTTACAAAGTAAATATAAAAATCAGTTGCAAGAAAAAGATATTTGTGTTAAAATAGTAAAAACAAATCGTCGGAGGCACATTTTTCATGGAAGAAAACAAGAACACAAACGAACAGGAAATAAATAACGGTAAAACAGAGGTTACCGAAGAATACAAAGGCTATATTCCCGAGGACGAGGAGGATAAAAAGCCGTCGGTCGTAAAAAGAATCTTCAAGGCAATCGGTGTATGTATAATTTTGGGAGTCTATGCCATACTCTTTCTGCGCTTTTTCTTCAGCTGTGATTCGGAGATAGTTGACGACCTTCTGAAAACCGATGAGATAGTGGCGGCGCACGAGGAGTCCCCCGAAACCTTTGAAATAAGACAGTATGAGATCACCGACTGGTATGCCAGCAAAAATCCTGCAGGGGATGACAGCAATCTCGGCGGAAAGCTGCTTAGCGTTTCCGACCTCTATTATATCCCTGCCACCGAAAGTCTTCAGGTTACGCTGAAATTCAATCTTGACATCCTCGAAAACAGAGATGTCGAATACTCCGAGGAGCTTTTGCCCTTCAGACTTTATCTTGTCGAATACGAGGGCGAGGACAAGGCGATAGGCGAAAAGCTTGAGGATATTGTGGCAGTGAAGTACGACGAGCGTTATTCCTTCGGCTATATCCGTATCTGCTTTGACGGAATAAAGCTTGAAAAGGACGGCGGACTTGTGGACGAAAACGGCGATCCTCTCATGCGCTCCTATGGACTTTTTATGCATATGTACACCCCCGACGGAGAATATTCCGAGGAGGTTTATGACATCTTCTCGGTGTATACGGGACGCAAAAACTATAAGATCATCGAATATAAATAAGAACGGAGAGAAAAATGATAACCGATAAGGCTGAAATAAAAATAGCGCTTCTTGCGGTCTATTATGCGTTTGCCGTTGAAATAGATTCGGCAGATGCTCAGGAATGCATCCTTTCAACAGGGCAGATCAACACCTTTGACTGCCAGGAATGTGAGCGGGAGCTTGCTGAGGAGGGCTATATACGCTATTGCACCATTGAGGAAAAGCTTTGCTGCGCCATAACTCCTGCGGGCTGCGCCATGTATGAACAGGGAAGTCTGTTTATGAGAAAGGACCTGCTTGACCGAATCGTGTCGGAGGCACTGCGACATTTTGAATATATCTGCACCGGAAAAAAATACAGCTCCGAACTTGTCGAAGCTGACGGGGGCTATTATGTGATATGCTCGCTGAAATCAAATGAGCGGACATATATGGAAACAAAGCTTTTTTTTGACAACAGTGCAGATGCATTCAACGCACTTGATGTCTGCAAGGAAAGTCCCGAAACCGTGTTCAACGGAGTTGAAACGCTGATGACCGGCAAAATCAAGCACCTGCTCTGAGGATCACATATTTCCGTAAACAAAATCGGAAGCCAAAAGATAAATATCCGAAATGATCCCTGCCACCGCCGCGCCCGAAAGCGCGGCGGTGTTTTTTGCGATGGTTGTGAAATAGTCGGGAAAGATCAGCTCTGAAAAATCGCGGCAGTGACCGATATATTCTTCTATGCCGCGAATTATGACATTGTTTAATGTAACTTTTTTGCCGAGGAAAACATATTCCCCATCGCCATGGCTTGCAAAAAGCTCCGAAAGCCTGTTGCCCTCACCTTTTATGACAAAAAGAGCACCTGCCGCCACTGTGAAAAAGATTGCCGCTGCCACCGAAAAGGCAAGAATAGTTTTGAATACTGTCATTTTTTCTCCTGTTTTTTATTACGATATGGTTTTTGCAAAAACCTGCGCAAAAAGACCTGCAGATTCAAAAACCTCTTCGATGCTGTTCTCGCAGTTTCCTGCTTCAAGAATGAAATAGCCGTTGCATAATTGCTGATTGAAGCTGGCTCTCCGAAGATTCACACTCCGCATAAGCGAGGGGTAGCTTTCGCACATATCCTTTTGTACTTCAAAGGCTGTGCGCAGGTTTTCTCTCCAGCGCGGATGCTTTGCACCCGCCTCATCTGTGCCTACCACAAGCATAAGCTGCGCGCAAGACTTGCCGTCGATTTCAGACACAAGCCTTGCATAGCCTTTTCCGTCGCTTGCGGGAATGGCATCTCTGTGCAGATCGATCACATATTTTATAGACGGATATTCGGAAAGATATTCACTCACCGCCGAAAAAGAGTTTGAATATGCCTTGATGTATGAGTTTTTGTCAAACATTGTTTCGCAATGAAGAACATTGACACCGTGTTCCCGAAGCTTTTCGGCAAGCACTCTTCCTACCGCCACCACATTGCGAGAAGTGTTGTTGGTCCTGTAATTGTTTGTTGCGAGATCGTTGTATCCCTCGGTGCCGTGAGTGTGGATGATAAGCACCGTCGGCTCGCTTTCGGGTGCAAAAACACTGACCGCATCACCACTGTCGTAAGACGGGGTGCTCAGTTTTTCAATGGGAAAGCTTTCGGACAAAAGCGCTTCGACGCTTACGCTGTATGCTGTTTCGTTAGAAATATGGGACATATTTGCTGCCGACATATCATATGTCGCATCTGCAGTGTGAGTTTTGCTTGTCCCATCTTCCGCTTCAATGATGGAGCTGTCCGAGGCGGCGGGAAAAAGAAGCTTTTCTGTCACTGTTTTCTGATACCAGTCATTCCCTGCAGGGTGCTCCTCGGATATCAAATATGTGTCATAAAGAACAGGCTCTGTGATAAATTCCGTCAGCTTGAGGAGAAAGCTTTGAAGCTTTCTCGGTATCGGAAATACAGAGCATATCAGTATCGAAAAACAGCATATTCCGCAAAAGACGGCGAGCTGTATCCGATTTCCGCTTTTCTGTGAAGCAGGGGGCCTTTGCGGTTTGTTTTTTGCAGACGGCTTCACTTCGATGGCGCTGACAGAGCTGACAATCTCTCGGGACGATGTGTCTTTTTTCAGCTCGTTTTTTGCTGTTCCCGAGCCGAGGTTGAATTTCTTGCAGTCCACAGGCTTCTCCTTTTTCTTCGCATTTGTCGGCATTTGATAAAGTATATGAAGAAAAAAGATGTTTTATGATGTTCAGAGAAAATCGCGCATCTCTGAAAAGGAAATGCCCTTGTGTATTGCGGCGTTAAGAGCGTAGCCGATGAGCCTTGAGATGCTTTTGATCTCCTTTTCGCAGCTTTTGGGCGAAACATAACAGTCCTTGTCTACCTGCTCCAAAAGCTTTTCGCGGGCGGCATCATCAAGCTTGCCCGCATCAATACCGCACTCCGACAAAATGTCGCCTATAAGGGTTGAGGCGTTTACAACCGTCGGGACACCGATGGCAATAACGGGCACCCCGACGGTGCTTTCAGATATTTCGGCGCGCAGATTGCCGACTCCCGAGCCGGGGCAGATGCCGGTGTTGCATATCTGCACGGTGGTACCAAGCCTTGAAAGCCGCCGAGACGAAAGAGAATCAACGGCAATGACGCATGCGGGCTTTATGTCATCGACCACTCCCTTGATGATCTCTGCCGCTTCAATGCCGGTGTTGCCGAAAACATTCGGAGTTATTGCCGAGGCTTCGGAAAAACCGAACCGGTCAAACATGGAGGGCGAGGATTCCTTTATGTGACGGGTGACAATAAAGCTTGCTGCTGTCTGTGTACCCACCGAATCTGCGCATATCTGAGGATTGCCGAGCCCTGCCAGAAGAAATCCTCCGCGCACTGTGCCGGTGAAGGAACGCACCACATTTGAAAAAACAGTACATACCCGTTCGAAGGTGCGGGTATCATAAAGCTCTGTTCTTCCGACATTGACTGTTACATATTTTCCGCGCTTTTTTCCCGTGGCTTTCTCTCCGTCGCTGTTTTTGATCTCGATAGAGAAGATATCAACTCCGCTGTCTGTATATTTTCGTGATATGATTCCGCTGCAATCCGGATTCCGGGAGCGGATTATCTCATCCTTTTCGTCCGCAAGGTCGGTTTTAAGACTAAAAAATTCAAAATTATCCATGTGATCGGTCACTTTCTGAAATAAAATTATAAAAAAATTCAAAAAAAATCAGATTTGCTATTGAATTATTCAAAAAAATGTGGTAATATAAGTTGGTATATGAAAATACGACCATATACAGGTGTGTCCTTGACACGGTGTATAACCTGTCGTATGGTAACTTTTACAGGGAGGTGGACATATTGCCGAATATCAAGTCTGCAAAGAAGCGCGTTAATGTCACAAAGACAAAGACTCTCAAGAACCGTATGTTCAAGACAATGTACAAGACAACCTTGAAGAAGTTCGAAGCTGCTATTGCTGAGGGTGACAAGGCTGCTGCTGAGGTTGCATACCGCAACGCAGTAAGCGTTCTTGACAGAGCTGCAAGCAAGGGTACTATCCATGCTAATGCCGCTGCAAGAAAGAAGAGCCGCTTTGCTCTTAAGCTCAACACTCTTTGATCTTTTCACTATAAAGTGATACCCGCATTGCGCGGTGTGAGTTAACCAATTCGAATTGGGAGATATTTTCTGTACAAGCTACGGAAAATATCTCTTTTTACTTTTCAGCTTCCGAAAATTTCCTTGAAGCTGAGCTCCTCGCCGCCCTTGACAAGTTGCAGACGATTTACTGCTCTTTGAAGGCTTGCGGTATAAGACGGGGTATCTCCGGTGATGTAATAAGCAAAAATGTCCGAAAAATCGCATGACAGATCCAAAAATTCGGATTTTGGCAGAACATACCTGAAATAGTCTGAACGCTTTTCAAACATTTTCTTCGCGGTCATCATTGTCTCGGGCATTATTTCGTCTGTTTTGTCGGGAAAATCCGAAAGGGCATTTATGAGTTCTGAATAGACCTTGTCTGAATACAGCGAGTTTACAAAAACCGCCGAGGTTATCAACACGAGAAGAACCAGAGAAATAATAAAGCTTTTCACTGTTTTTTCTCCTTTATAATAATAGTTTTCTTTCCCGACATATTGCACGAGAAAAGAAGAATGTCCGAAAGCTTGTGGGGACTTATTGCTTTGAAAAGCCAGTTTTCATTTTTTGATAAATAGATAAGACTGTTTTTGATTATCTTTCCGTCAGATATGATGGTGACATCGGGTTCTGCTTCTTTAGCACTGAGAGAAAGGTCCGAAAGGGTTGCCTGCCTGAAAGGAGCTTTGGGAATAACGCTGAATTTTCCGTTTGGCTCCAAGAAAACATATTCGGCCTCGCTGATGGACGAAAGACCTGCTATCCTCAGCTCAACAAGAAGCTCGTTGATAGTGATCCTTGTGTCGCATAAGGCTTTTTGGTTGAGGACTCCTTTGTCGATGATGACGGTTGGGTCGCTTTCAAGAAAAGCTTGTGCCTTTGATGATTTGAGCGAAATGAATGACATGATTACCTCAGAGGAAATGATGACGATAAGCGGTATGATACAATAAAGGATGGGAATGTTTCTGTCGGAGATCGGAAGAGCCGCAAGCTCTGACAGTATCATTGCTGTTACAAATTCCGAAATCTGCATCTGTCCCAACTGACGCTTTCCCATCATTTTCATCGAAAAAATTATGATGGCATACATAAAAAATGTTCTGAAGAGGATTGTTATCATAATCTCACCTCGGTAATGATATGTTTTTAGTATGTCGGAGCCTTCTCAAACTATTCAAAAAGAAGCTTTTAGAACTTAAAAATGTTAAAATAAAATTTTTTTCAAAAAAATCAAAAAAAATGAAAAAAAGTACTTGACAAAGCGAAGAGAATGTGGTATTCTAATAAAGCTGACCGCGAGAGCGTGGTTAGAACGGACTTTGAAAATTGAACAACGAAAGACGAGAAGTAGAAAGAACAACTCGTTAATTCCAAAGAGAAGTA
>JAZSFD010000129.1:0-11776 GCA_045532035.1 Eubacteriales bacterium
TCATCACTACTTCCATTTTAATTTGTCTGTTTTTTCCTGTTACAAGCATATTTTTCTCCTAAGTTTTATGCTTATATTATACCATATTTTATCGTTTTTTGCAAAAAAATGACCACTGACTGGGTTTGTCAGTGGTCTGAAACAGGGGATCTCTCCCCTGTTTCTTTATTTATTGACTCCCGCAGTCAGCTCTGACTGCAACCCCCAAAGGAGGAGCCTATTTTGCCTCTCCACAGTGAGAAGCCTATCACTTGCCTCCAAACGGCATCAAAAAAAGACTCCATAAACGGAGTCTTTTTTTGCTAAATTAGACTTTGCCCCAAGGATCTTGGAAATCGTTGTCACCGTAATTTGAACTATCATTAACAGTGATAACATCTTCAGATTCATATTCAACTACTTCGAGTACAGGGCTCTCGTAAATTTCTTTCATGTAAAATACCACCTTCCTGATTATTTATATTATAGCATATCAATTCTAAAAAGCAAAGAGCAAATTGAAATTGCTTACATTTATTTGCACCAAATGCGGCATTTTTCAGCCACATTTGGGCAAAGAATTTAGTTAAAATGTATGAATTTACAATCAGTTCTTGTTTTGAATTGCGAGAAAGCTTATTCAGCTTCTGCGAGAGCGTCTACGAGATCGATAAGATCCTGCATAGACGCCTTGTCAGTCTCAGACGCTGTTTCATCAGCAACGACTGCCTGTGCTACTTTATAAACGGAAGTGGAGTACTGTTCGCCGTAGATGTATTCGCCGTCTACAAGAACATAAGGAACTGCTGTGTATTCAGTCTTATACTGTTCTACTTCAAGACCTGTCAGACAAACAGTGTACTGAACATAGTCGCCACAATCAGCATAGAGTATTTTAGCGGGAATATTTGCAACTGTGTATTTATCGAATGTGGCACCGACTGCAACAGAGTTGTTTCCAACAACAGAAGTAGGAATTACAACGAAGCCGTATTCACAGCCTGCATATTCAGCTGCAAGTTCATCTGTGTAGTTAGCGATAAATCTGAGACCCTGAGGTACATCTTCGGTTTGAAGTCTGATCTGAGCGCCCTCGATGTTGAGACCAAGGGTCTTGAGAGACTTGCCTTTTCTGATCGAATATGCGCCGGAAGCAAGCTCAAGCTTGTTGTCATCAGAGTTTGTGCCGGATGCGATATCATAAGCGGGCTCAGCTACTGTGAGAATACCGTTTTCGTACGATTCAACTTCAACGCCGTCAACAAAGTTGAATACATGAGTTACATCGTCTTCACCGTAGACGCAGGTTGTAGTGGTTTCGCCGTAGTTGTATACAACGAAATTGCCTGTGGTTGTAGTGTTGGTGCCTGCGGAATCAGCTTTTACAAGAGAAGCACCATCAGCAACATTTACAACAACATTACCATTGTGTGTAAAGGTACCGCGAGGACCATTATCAACAGGGTTTTCCGGATCGGTTGTATCCATAACGGAATATGCATCACCGTAACTTACTCCCTTAACAGAAGCGCCTGCTGCATTGATATTAAGAGCGAAGTCGCCTGTGTAGGTCTTTGTTGTGTCCTTTTTGATGTAGTAAGGTCCGACATTTACGTTGGCAAGACCGATAGGAGCATTGACATTGATTTCCTGGTTGCCGATCTGATCCTGATTATAGACACCTGCGTGAATGCTGATGGCACTTGTGTCTTGAACAGCGTAGGTACCTTCGCCGAAGGTGATGTTGTGACCTTGTGCTTCGATGAACTTATCATATCTTGATGACTTAATACCGATATTTTCGAATACTACGTCAGAAGAGATATAAAGTCCAGTATTAGTATAGGAAAGAACACCGTCTGTAGTTTCGCCGGTAACAGTAACAACACCTGTATGTGCGGGAAGATTGAGAGAAGCTGCTTCATAAGTGCCAATAACATGGATTATGGGATTAGCAAAGCCTGCTGCAAACTTAGCTGCGGCTGCCATGGACTTAACTGCTTTGTCTGCCAGGAAGGGAATATTTGCATCGTCGCCGTTTTTTGCGTCAACGTAAATGTGCTCATCCTCATCTACGGTGTAAGAAATGATTTCAACTGTTGCACCGTCTTCGGAAGGAAGCGTATACTGAGCACCTTCTTCATAGAACTCGTCGCCGATCATCCAGCCGATAAAGACTTTGCCTTCAGGAGCCACACCTTCAGGAAGTGTATAAAGCGAGCCTGCAGGTTCCTGTCCTTTTTCGACGCCGTCGATGGAGACATTAACCTTAGCATTGGAGAGGAACTGGATAGTTGTTTTACCTTCATCGAGTGTGTAATAGCCGTCGTTGTCTGCTTCAATAACTTTGCCGTTTGCGAGAACCTGGTCGAAAGCACTGTCATCAGCAACGATGGTGAACTTGCCGGGCTGACCTTTAACAGGTGTTGCAACACCCATTCTGGTGAGAACGATGTAGTCTGCTACAACACCATCTTCAACAGGTGTTTCTGCAAGCTCAGCGTTGTTGTAAACGAGGATGGAAGTGCCTGCTGTTGCAGCGTAACCCGCCTGAACAGTAGGAGCAGCTGTCATGTCAGCAGCATTGATTACATATGTAAGTGTGCCGCTGATGCTGGACTGAACTCCGTTGGAAGCTGCCTGTTCGTCGCCAAAGACAAGTCTATTGGTGATTGTACCGCCGTTGAAGATGGCAGTAGCGTCACCATTGAGAATTACGGGATAGTGAGAAATAAAAAACTTTTTGACTGTACCGCCGTTCATGGTGAAGGAAACATTACCTGTTCTGGTGTTAGGAGTGCCATCGCCATTACCATTTCTGGTTCCGAGGAATGCGTTGCGTACAACACCAGCATTGATTTCAATATTGACATCGCCGGTGTATGTTGCCTGAGTACTGTGTTTTCCGTCTGGAGTGATGATTGCAATGTCGACAGCATCAGAGTTGTTTGTGATGCTGTAGCCAACAGAGCTTGCTTCATACTGGGAGATGTAGAGATACAAGTCCTGGGTGAAGTTGGTTCTTTCGCCCTTTTCATAGCCGCAGCCTTCGCCGAAGGTGAGGTGAATGTCTCTGAGGCAGAGCCAGTTTTCGTCGTTTGCCGAATTGTGACGCTTGATGATGATGTCATCGAAGATGAGGTCGGCGTCGTTACCTGTATAGATACTGTTTGTTTCACAGAAGATAACTCTTGCGTCATTATTATAACCCTTAACAGTGACCTCGGAAGACTCGAAAGTCATAGCTTTAAAGGAAACATCGCCTTCAACAAGGATTGTACCGATGCCGTCATCTGCGGCAATGGCATTTTCAGCCTCATCAAGAGAGGTGTAAACGTATGCCGAAACTCCGTCGATCGCACCGTCTGCGCTTACATAATATGTATCTGCATCAACAAATACTGCTGTAAAGGAAACGCCTGCGGTTGTGAAATCATAGTTGGAACCGGCAAGATAAGTCTTTTCGCCGTCGTTCCAGCCTGCAAAGCGCTGTCCTTCGGGAGCTTCGGGTGCATCAGGAAGTGTTACCTGAGCGTCAAGTGCCCACTTCTTTGTGAAGCTGTTATCATCATCAACTGTGAATTTGATTGTTTCAACACCCGAGAAGACAGGATAAAACTGATAACTGATAAGAGGCTCGGTACTACTTTTACCCCAGTTGAGGGTTACAGTGTCGCCGGCATTATATATCATGCCTGTGTTAGCTTCTTGATAGTGAACAAAAGCTCCACCTTCGGGAAGTATTTCTTCGGGGAATTCGGGAAGAGTATATGTATCAAGAAGGTTGTAGGTATCTTCCGTCAAGTCACTCCAATAGATCCAATCACTGCCCTCTTCATCACTCAAAACTTCGATGGAGATATTTTCACTGGAGATATTTTTACTGGGTTCAGTAGTGGGGTCATAGGACATGAATCTGATGGACTTGATGTAGAAAGCGTCATCATCATGAAGGTTTACACCGCCGTCTTTGCCGAAAATATAGATCCTGAACATACCCATCTGAGTCAAACTGTCGCCAGCAGGAGTGAGATAATTTTCAGGAAGCCCCTTGCGACGGAAGTGAGCTCCAAGATCGAAAACGATAGTATCCCATTTATCTGCCTTAATGGGCGAATTAGAAATTAACGGAGAGCTAGCCCAGATGTCAATTTTATAATCGTAAGACTGCTTTCCATCGATCATAACATCTTCGATTGCAAACACCATATTTTTGTCTACGATCTCTGTAACATCATTGTCGCCGAGATCTTCGGCACCCTCTTCATGTCTGTCGTAGTAGTAATCAATAACGACATACTGGGAATCAAAAAGGCTTACCTTTTCGCCATCGATAAAAAGCCCATCGTAGCTGAAAAGATTGGTGGTGAAATCTAGCTGATACTTATCTTCTCCATCAAGAACCTTGTGTGAGATAACATCAGGATAATTGGGATCACGGGTGATTGCAGTTACGGTTTCGTCGTCAAATTGGGCATTTGTTTCGAATACGTAACCGTACCTTGTGTATCCTGCGTTAGGTGACTCAAAACTTGTACCCTTGGTAAAATTGTGAACTTCGAAGTATTGTTCGAAAGTAACTGCATCATCTGCGAAGGCTGTAAAGGGAACCATCGAGAGAACGCACAAAACCGCAAGAACAACACTTAAGATTTTGTTTTTCATAAAAACTCCTCTTTTCTTTTTATAGATTTTTGTTTAATTTCACAATGACGCAAAGGGACAATGTAAAATTAGACTATATATATAATAACATACCAACTTGATTTTGTAAACAGCTTTTTTCCTGAAATTTGAATTTTTATCGAAAACATAGTCTGAATTTACATTTTGTTAACAAGTGATTTTGCCATGAAATTTACATTTTTGTGCAGGTTGGACAAATTAAAGTTGTTTATTTTGACAAAGCGAAGCGACCGCATTATTTTACATTTTTTTGCAGAAAAAAGCTCCCCTTGTCAGGAGAGCTAAATAAGACTCCTCCTCCGGGGGGGCTGTCGCGAAGCGACTGAGGGAGTTGGAGTTTTCGCCATAGGCTTTTCCAACTCCTCATCCACCGCTTGCGCGGTCCCCCTTCTCCCGCAGGAGAAGGCAAAACGAAAGCCTCCCTCGGGGAGAAGGCTGAAAAAATCGGGGGAGCTGTCAGCGTAGCTGACTGAGGGAGTTGGAGTTTTCGCCGTTGATTAAATTCTGACTCCTTCCGTCTTCGCCTGCGGCGAATCCACCTCCCTCAGGAGGGAGGCTAAATTGAGTGAGGTTGGAATTTTAATTCTGCTGTCCCCCGCTTTTGTCTGCGGGTTTATTTCTGCGGCGGCGCTGATAGCGCTTTGCGGTGACCTGCTCGAGCGCAGATTCATAATCTTTGAAGCGCTGAAGAGTTTTTACCGCCTTGAAGCGCACCGACGGATTGTCAGCGGTCTTTGCCACAACGATTTTTTCAACAAAATATCCGTGTTCCTCGCAATGCCGCACTGCGGCAAACTGGTCATAATGCTTTCGCTGATAATCCCCTTTCAGGGTAAGCGTGCGGGAACACAAAAGACAGGTGTTGTCGTTGCTTGACGAAAACTCAAAAGCATCACGGACACAGCGGAAATCGTTATATCTGAATTTGCGTTTGCAATTGAGTTCAGATTGTTTTTGTTTTTCGAGGCAATCGGCAAGGCCTTTTTTCATATCAAGCTTTCCGCAAACACGCGCTGTATACAAAGCATCGTTAAGCGCGTTATGAAGCTGAAGATCCTGCTCGATGCCCAATGCATCGCAAGCTGTCGACAGAGCGACCTGATCATGCTCGCTTTCGATTTGGGAGGTATATATAATCTGAAGATTATACCATGTGCCGACGGTGTAGTCCTTGTATTTATTGATCTCAAGATTCTGGCGCAGGATCGGAATGTCGTCGGTGCCCCAGATGAGAAAAATGTGTCCCTCTCCGCACCAATTGATGAAATCGGCAAAAGCCGCCGAAAACGGAAGTGCATCGGCAAGGGCTTGCTTTTTTATGCCGGTGAGCTGTTCAACCTTGAAATGCATTTTGCGGTAAAAGACAGGCTTGATGAGGCGCGAATAGGTGTCAACAACCTTGAAATCGTCGTCGAGCTTGACAGCGCCGATCTGTATTATCTCACCGGCGAGCATTTTCCGCGAATCGCCGATAAACACCGTCGAGCCGGGATAGCCCTGATTCCATTCCATATCAAGAATAATGTAACTCATTTAGTTTTCTCCGTTGAAAGCAATTCGACCGCAAGGCGCGCGCTTTCTTTTGCTTTTTTTGTCATTTCCGCGAGATTTGAAGAAATGCTGTTCTTTATCTCGGGGTAGTTTTCAAAGATTTCACAGATGTATGAATTAAGCTTTTCGGCATCAAAGCTTTCTGCGCTGACGCGATATTTCACATCTACATAATCAAGGAATCCGTTAATCTTCGGATCATAAATAATACCGATGGTTGGAACCGCCGCACCCACAGAGAAGATGAGGGTGTGAAGACGCATTCCGATCATGAGGGATGAGGACGAAATCAGTCCGATCAGAGAGTCGTAAGGCAGATCTTTTTCGCAGACATATGACTGTTTTTTCATAAGCGATGCAACCTTACGGGAGGTTTTCAGATCGTCGGGCATCTTCATTGGAACAAAAAGTATGTCGATGTCAAACTTTTCCGAAGCATCATCAAGCACACGGGCAAGCTCAGAAAAGAGAACTGTGTCATTTTTTGACCATTCGCGAACCGACACACAGGCAAACTTTCTGCCGCTTTGTATGCCGATTTCTGTCAGAAGCTCGTCCACGCGCTTCTTTGGGCATCCCGACAGAGTTATGGCAGGATCGGCAGTGACTTTTGCCTCCTGACGCGGAATACCAAGTCTGTCAAGCTCTGAAAGAGACGCAGGATCGCGCAATGTTATTCCGTCGCAAAGGGCAAGCGCCTCCCCTGCTCTTTTGACATTTTTGTTGCTGACGGGACCGATGCCGTTGGCATAAACGAAAACTTTGCACCCGAGCTTGTGCGCTTTCTTCATGACATGAGTGTAATATCTCAACGATCTCGAGCTTGTGGCATCCTGAATAAGACTGCCACCACCGTTGACGAGCATTTTTGTGCTTTTGAGAACCCTGCTAAGCTTGCAAAAATCAAAACGGAAGCTGCTGTCGACGGCGTATTCTTTTTTTGTTTTTTTGGGGGATGCCGAAAAAACATTTATACGGATATCGGGGCAGACAGATCTTAAATCATCGATGATCGCGTGCAAAAGCGCATCGTCGCCGCAGTTGTTGAAGCCGTAATAGCCCGAAAGCGAAACATCGTATTTCTTGGCATCATAATAATCTCTTATGACGGAATTATATATGTCCACATGGTCGCTTGCAAGCTTTTCGCTGGAAAAGTTTGTGGTTGCGCGGACATAAAGATTTTCGCCATATGCGGCGGCAAGCTTCCTGTCGTTCACAAGAGAGATGAGCTTTTCGGCAAGCTCGGCATGATTCTCCTTTTCAAAAAGCAAGCCGCATTCACCGTCAATTATAAGATCGGGAATGCCGCCAACTCGGGAGCTTACCGTAGGCTTTTTCAGACGCGCCCCCTCCATGAGAACATATGGAAAGCTTTCACAGCGGGATGTGAGAGTGTTGATATCAATAAAGTTTATGAAGCTGTATATGTCTTTGACAAAGCCGCAGAAGCTAACTTTGTCGGAAATACCAAGCGTTTCGCACAGCCTCACAAGCTCAGCTCTGCCGTCGCCGTCACCTGCAATGACAAAGCGGGTGTTGGGACACTTATCAGCCACAAGCTTTGCGGCGTTAAGAAATACATCATGACCCTTTACATAGTCGTGACGGCCGATAAGACCGATATATGTACACTCGGGATCGTAATCTATCCCTACGCGTTTTGCAAACTCGGCTTTGTCGGCGCAATACTCCATCGGCGTAGAATAGTCCATTCCGTTATACACCGTGTAAACAGAATTCGGTCTGAAGCCGCGGGAAATGAGCATGTCCTTGAAATTAGAGGACACGGCGATATAATAGTCGAACTTTTTCAGCGCTCCGACATTCAGAGTGGTATACACAAGCTTTCTGTAAAAACCATCAAAGTCGAGAAGATAATCACTGTGTATGGTAGTTATAAAAGGAAGCTTGACTCCCCTTTGGCGCAGAGCTGTCGCAATGAAGTTTGCGCGGGCTCCGTGACAATGGATGACCTGATAGCCCTCGGATATGATCTCGATAAGTCTGTCGCAGACCGACATATCCATTCTGCTTTTTTGTTCAATAAGCTCACTTTCAACGGGCAGCTTCTGAAGATCATCAAAAAACAAACCCTTCATGAAGCATACTATTTTTACATCAATTTTTTTAACGAGGGCGTTCATGAGGGCGAAAACGTGCGTTTTCGCTCCTCCGGTATCTCCCCCACTTATCAGATGAAGAACTTTCATTGTTGTTCCTTTCAGATTCGATCAGCGATTCTCCGATATAATTCGCGACAGAGCGAGGCAAATACCTGCACTAATGAAAAAGGCAAACATCACTCTCGGATAGAACCAGCAGTATTCAAAAAGTCCGATGAGAGTGATTCCCGCTATTGACGCGCAGGAGGCGACGGCAAAATGCTTCATCGTAACATCGTGTGTCCTTCCTGCGGCAACACAAGCACGCCTGATAAGACCGAACACAAGAGCAATATACGCAACAAACAGAAGAATTCCGCCCTCAACCATCATTTCCATAAACTGCATATGAGAATGCATTACAACAGTTGTTTCGCCGACCGCGTAATCAGGGAAAACCTTTGCAAAAGCGCCGGGGCCGAGACCGAGACCGGTAAACCAGTATTTTTTCAGCATTTCAAAGCACCCCGCCCAGATATCCATGCGGTATGAGCTTGAAGAGTCGCTGAGGTTTCCGATGGTAAGGATGCGTTCATAGATCGATTGGGGGATGAAAGGCAAAGCAAAAACACCGCCCACAAAGAAAACGGGAAAAAGTCTGTAATTATAAAGCGCGATATACACTATCACTGCTGCCGCAAGGGCGATCCAGCCCGAACGCGAATAGGTCAGAAGAATCGCAGCAAGCGGAAGTATCATAAAAGCTGTGTGGACAAATCTTGACGAGCTGTCTTTTCTTGTCATGGCATATGCAAAGCTGTAAGGCATGAATATGGTAAGATACTCGGCAAAGTTGTTGGGGTTGTCAAGAGTGGCAAAAACACGTCCCGGCATATTTTTATTCAGTTCGAGGTCGGTAAGCGACGCGTTGGCTTCAACACCCAGGACTCTCTGAACAACACCAAAGGCTGACATGAGAAGCAAAGCAAAATATATTGCGCGCATGAAGTTTTCAAGCATCTCTCTCGAATCGA
The DNA here is from genome assembly GCA_045532035.1 of Eubacteriales bacterium. GTDB lineage: Bacteria > Bacillota > Clostridia > Oscillospirales > CAG-382 > UMGS1052. The sequence continues at coordinate 9,356 of JAZSFD010000129.1, forward strand.
GCCTTCCGTAGACCGAAAAGCACATGAGAAAAGATGTGAGGAAGAAAAACAGCACTCTTACGCTGTCGGCAACATCATGCGAGGTAACCACCGACACAAGAACCGCGAAAACAAAAAAGATGAATGAGAACGGGATCTTTTTTGCACTTAGAGCAAAATCTGTTTTCTTCTCGTACGCGATGGAAATAACATACAAAATACAAAGAACAAGCGCGATCGCAAGACCGAATATATTTGCCCACACTTCATGAGGTACAAGAAAGACTGCAGCCACAAGAAAAGGGAAAAATGTTCTGTAACCAAACAACAACGAATCAAAAAAAGCTTTTTTATAGATTTTTCCGACAACACTGTGTTTTGCGATATCAAGAAAATGCGCCGATATCTTCACGGCAACGGACATAAAGAAGCCGAAAATGCCCGAAAGAATACGGTAAAACACGGAGCTCTCAACATATTTTCCGAAATCTCCGACACCAAGAAGGATTTTTTTTAAGTTGCTTTCTCTGAAGCTTCCGACAAAGAAATCAAGAATCGAAAGGACAAAATTATAAAGCATAGATGCTCTGAGCGTATGCCATAATTTTTTCAACAGAGAAAACGTAACACTGTTCTGAAGCATTATCTTCCTCCGTTTTTTACTTTACAACTTCGATATCAGTGATCTCAATATAGACCTTGGCAACTCCTGCACGAAGAACGATATAGTCACCCACAAGATAAGTTTCGCCGCCGATCTCGACACCGTTGTCAAGAACTTTACCATTTACGGTGCTCTTAATCTCAAGCCAGGAATAATCGGGCTTGCCGCTGGTCTGCCATATACCTTCTTCAACAATGCTTGACTTGGAATTACTGACCTTGATGTTGGTACACTTTCCAAGCTCTATCTTTTCAGTATCGTCATACATTCTGCATCCGTCAGCAACTGCTGCTTCAACATACATATCGTCGTAACCGTCAAGAACTCTGTCTTCGTCAGACTGCTTCTTTTCAACAAAATCGGATATTTCTACGGCAGAGCATTCATCCGCAAGCTTGTCAACAACAAAATCGCTGACTTCTTTTGTTGTAAAGGTGATATTTATTTCGGAACCTCCCGTATTTTCGGATCCGCCCAAAAACTTCATGCCGAGAAAAGCGGCAGCAAAAACAATTACCAAAAGCACAAAAAGATCAACAATATTTATAATTCCGAAAAGCTTATATTTTTTCATTTTCATTCCTCCACAACAACGATATCTCTTACTCTCGCCGTAAATCTGGAGTTGCCAACGAGAAGATCAAGAGTGTGACCAACACCGTAAATGTTATCCTCAAGCACAGCGCCGATAGTGCTGTATTTTCCGGTAACGGTACAGCTGAGAGTTACAGAACTGTAACCGGGACGGCTTGTGGAAATGTACTTGTAAACACCACTGTCATCCTTGGCTGAAATATATGATATTGAATCATCGAGAACCACGCTGTCGCAACCGCCGAAGTTAACCTTAGTTACACTGTCGGATACCACACTGCCCTCTGCGATACCGTCAGCAATAGAATCGCTGACCTCTTCAGCAAAGAATGTAATTCTCATGGTTTTTGTTTCTCCTCCGGCAGAATCGGAAGACATGATCTTTGACACACAGATCACTGCCGCAGCCACAACGATCAAAACGACCACCAAAAGGTCGATTACATTGAATTTTGTTTTTCTTGTCTTTTCGCTCATAACAAATCTCCTCCGTTACTTTAATGCGTTTTCATATCTGTCATATACAGTATCGAGCATGGTTCTTATATCAAATTTTTCTCTTACAGTTTCAAGCGCTCTCTCAGAGCAGGACCTACACATCTCTGGAGAGTTTATATAACGCAACATCTCCCTTGCCGTATTTTCGGCGTTGCCGTATTCAACAAGGCTGCCGCATGAGGTTTCAGGGTTTATGATATCATTCGTGCCACCCACATCCGTGGCAACAGCGGGAACTCCCTGCGCCAGAGCTTCAAGAATTGCAAAGCTCAAAGCCTCAGTGGACGAAAGATTGACAAACAGATCAGAGCAAGCGAGAATATCCTGCGCATCATTTCTGTAGCCAAGCTGATAAATCACACCCGAAAGCCCAAGTTTCTTTATGCTCTCGCTAATCTCATTATACATATCTCCGTCACCCGCAACAAGCACCGCAAGCTTCCTTTCGGTAAGCTTTCTCAGCTCACAGACTGTGTCCACGAGAAACGGAAGCCCCTTTTCAGAGCTATACCGCGTAAGAGCCGAAATCACAAAGGCATCGTCGGAAATTCCAAGCTCTTTTTTCACCTTATCGGTTCTGTAAGGCGTACAGATCGGAATGCCGTTGAAAACGACCTCAATCTTGCTTTCCGAAACGCCGTTTTTTACAAGAGTTTCTTTTCCGAATCGACAAACAGAAAATATCT